>NZ_JBVVAK010000033.1:0-70961 GCF_055792825.1 Microvirga sp. GN3 | reverse complement strand
GCCCGAACGCTCGAGGCGCTGTGGCGCGCCATCGGTGACATCTGCAACTTGTTCGAGCCCGAGGCATGCCGCAACTACTTCACCGCTGCCGGATATGGATTCGTCTGAATGCCCGAGGCTCTAGTATATCAGAGTCATCATGAACCTATTGGTGAAGATAGTGAAGGGAGTTTCAGCTCCAGGGAGCGCCTAGAAAATGGTTCCGTAATCGATATTCGACGTACGTCAACAAGAACGGAGAATTGGTTTACTGCAGGGTACGTTACTGAAGTCGAAACAATCAAGACAACTACACACCCTATAGGTGGAGTTGAAACCGAGACATCCCGCACCCGGATTGAAACAGATCTTAGCGGTTGGAACCATGCCGGGCCTGGCAGAATCGAACGGGCGGCCGATTGGCTGACGGATTCGATTAAGGATACATGGGAGCAACTGGCTAACGATAAAGATCGTGTCGCTCCCAAGGCTGGCGTTACACAAGTAAGTTCAGGAAACGAAACGTTCTCTGCTGCAATTCAGGTTGGAACTACGAATAGAGATTCATTGCTCGGCAATGGCGTTCTCATAGGCGGAGGCGGACATGATACTCTGACGGGAGGGACAGAAATTGACCTCCTCATTGGAGGCAGCGGCAACGACATGTTGGAGGGCGGACTGGGGGGATCTCCTTGAGGGTGGGACCGGTAATGACTATGCGATTTACGAGAAGTCATCACAGGGCATCGTCGCAAACCTTTCGGATGCATCGAAGAACACCGGAATGGCTGCTGGTGACGCCTATGTCTCCATTGAAGGAATTGTTGGTTCGAGTTTCAACGACTGGCTGATTGGCGATGCTGCAGACAATGGTTTGGTCGGCGGTGCAGGTCATGACACGCTGGAGGGTGGTCTCGGGAGTGACCGGCTTCGGGGGAACGACGGGTATGACTATGCCAGCTACGAGAACGCTGCCGGTAGCGTGAAGGTGAACCTGTCCGACCTGTGGCAGAACACAGGCGAGGCCAGGGGTGACCAATACCTGGAAATCGAAGGCCTGATCGGCTCGGCCTTCAACGACCGCCTGACCGGCGACGCGGCCTCGAACGGGCTGCACGGCTACGGCGGCCACGACACGCTGCTTGGGCAGGCCGGCGCCGACACGCTCGACGGCGGCCTGGGCGACGACACCCTGCTCGGCGGTTCGGGCGCGGATCATCTGATCGGCAGCTACGGGGTCGACTGGGTGTCCTATGCCGATGCGGCCGGCGGCGTCAGCGTGAGTTTGGCCGACGGCCGTGGCGGCTTCGGCAGTCTGGCGGGCGGTAGCGCCGATGCGGTCGGCGACACCTACGACAACGTCGAGAATGTCGAGGGCAGCCACAGCCACGACGTGCTCGCCGGCGATGCCGGCGCCAATCACCTGCGCGGCCTCGGCGGCGACGACATCCTACAGGGCGGGGGCGGCGCCGACACGCTCGAGGGCGGCGCCGGCTTCAACTGGGCCTCCTACGCCAACGCCACATCCGGCGTGACCGCCAACCTCGCCAACCGCTGGGCCAACACCGGCGAGGCGGCGGGCGACGTCTACCTCGACATCCGCGGCCTGCACGGCTCGCAGCATGCCGATTATCTGGTGGCGGATGCGACCGGCAACGCGATCCTGGGTCTGGGCGGGAACGATACGCTGCAGGGCGGCACTGGTGGCGACGCGCTCGAGGGCGGCGAGGGCAGCGACCAGCTTGCGGGCGGGTTGGGTTCGGATCAGCTCGTCGGCGGCGGCGGGGCGGACTGGTTCCGCTTCGATGCGGCGCTGGGAGCGGGCAACGTCGACACGGTGACCGACTTTGCGGTCGGCCAGGACCTGATCGTGCTGGCGCGCGGCGTGTTCACGGCGTTCGGATCGAGCGGCGCGGTGGCCGCGACGGCGGTGACGGTGGGATCGGCGGCGACGAGCGCGGCGCACCGGCTGGTCTACAACGGCGCCACCGGCGCGTTGTCCTACGATGCCGACGGCGTCGGCGGCATGGCGCAGGTGCAGTTCGCCACCCTGGCCAAGAACCTGGCCCTGACCTCCAGCTCCTTCATGCTGATCTGAGCGCAGGCATCGAGGCGGGTAAGAAAGCAAAAGCCGGCGCCACACGCGCCGGCCTTTTTGATGACGTGAGATCGTCTCCGACGATGCAGGGCTTTTAGAGCATCGTGCGGCCTCCTGGATCCGCGCACAACGATGCTCTCATTTATGGAGTAAGCATCGGACCCAAAAGTGCAAATCCACTTTTGGGTCCGATGCTTTAGGCGGCTGCATCCGCGAGCGCGATATCCGCGTTGGTGGCTTCCGTCAGCGGCAGGTGGACCAGCACGATGGTGCCGAGGCCTTCCTGGCTTCTGATGCGGAGTGAGCCGCCATGCAGTTCGGCGAGCGAGCGGGCGATGGCGAGGCCGAGGCCGGAACCCTTGTAGCTCTTCGAGAACTCGGTCTCGACCTGCTCGAAGGGCTGACCGAGCTTGTGCAGGGCGTGATCGGGAATGCCGATGCCGTCGTCTTCCACATAGATGTTGACGGCGTTGCCGGCCTGGCGCGTGCGCACCGTGATGCAGCCGCCGTCGCTCGTGAATTTCGTCGCGTTCTGGAGCAGGTTGACGAGGATCTGGTGCAGGGCGCGCTCGTCCGCCGGCACGATGATATCCTCGGGGTTCACGTCGACGGTGACGGAGAGGTTCTTGGCCTTGGTCTGCTCGCCGACGAGCTTGAGGGCGCGCTGGATCGAGGCATGGACTTCGATCGGCTGCTTGGTGAGCGTCGTACGGCCGGCCTCGATGCGCGACATGTCGAGAATGTCGTTGATCACCGACAGAAGATATTCGCCGCTCGAGCGGATGTCGGAGCAGTATTCCTCGTACTTATCCGAACCGAGCGATCCGAAGATGCCGCTCTGCATCACTTCCGCAAAACCGATGATGGCGTTGAGCGGCGTGCGCAGCTCGTGGCTCATATTCGCGAGGAACTCGGACTTGGCGCGGTTGGCGCTTTCGGCCTGAGCCTTCTGGTCGAGATAGCGCTCGGCGAGATCGGCGAGCTGATGCGTCTGCGCTTCGAGCTTCTGGCGCGATTGCTTGAGGTCGAGAACGGTCGCGATAAGCTCCTTCTCGGACTCGACGAGACGGTGCTCGTGGCGCTTGAGCGCGGTGATGTCGGTGCCGACCGACACATAGCCGCCGTCCTTGGTGCGGCGTTCGTTGATCTGCAGCCAGCGGCCATCCTGCAGGCGCGCCTCGAAGGTACGCGCGCCCACATCCTGCTGCTCGCGGCGCAGGAACTGATGCTGCACCTCCGGCGGCCGGCCGAGCGCCATCACGTCCGCATAGGCCTTGCCCTGGAGCTGCGCGTCGGCAGGTAGTTCGTGCAGTTTCTGGAACTTCGAATTGCAGAGCACGAGGTTGTTGTTGGCGTCCCACAGCACGAAAGCCTCGGAGATCGCCTCGATGGCATCGTGCAGGCGCGCATCGGCCTTCGCGGTCTTCTCTTCCAGGCCGCGCTGCTCGGTCACGTCGACGGCGATGCCGACGAGGTGGCTTGCGGCGTCGTCCGGATCGTTCATCAGCTCGGCGCGGGCGCGCAGCCACACCCAATCGCCCGAGATGCTGCGGATGCGGAACTCGTAATCGACGAGCGAGGTGCTGGCGGAGGCGAGCTGCTCGGCGAGGGTGAAGAGATCCTGATCCTCGGGATGGATCATGGTGTTCACTTCGCCGAAGGAGAGGAACTCGTCCTGGCGCTCGTAGCCCAGGAGTTCGTACATCGAGTCGGACCAGTAGATGCGGCCGCGGCCGATATCCCAATCCCACAATCCGCAGCGGCCGCGATTGAGCGCGGAGTCGATCCTGTCGCGCACCTTCTCGCAGACCTCGTCGGCCGCGCGGGCGCGGTTTGCCTGCATCACATAGGCCACGCCGATGCCGAGCAGAACCATGATCGTGGCGCCGAGCAGCGAGACATGGCCGATGGTGCGCGTCCACCACCCGGACAGAATGTGCGGCATCGGCTGCACGAGCGCGATCTGTCCGGAGGAGGCGTGAAGCGCACGGACCGTCGCCATGCCCTCGGAGCCGCCGGGAAGCTTGATCGTCATGACGCCGGCACGGTCCGCGAACAGCATCAGAGGCTGCGCTTCGCCCAGGATATCCGTGAGCTTGGCCGGTGCGTCTTCCATCGGCGGATGGACCGCGAGGACCGCACCGGCCTGGTCGACCAGCATGAGGGAGCGGTTCTGCGTCAGGGCGCTCGGCGGCATGTCCTTCGCCAGACGCTCAAGCTGAGCTGCGGCCTGCATGCGGTCGGCGGGTGCCCGCGCGGTGCCGAGCTTCGCGGCCGAGAGCGATGCGATGATATCGATGTCGTTGATGGCGTCGAAAAGCGTATCCTTGCGGCCGTCGCGGATCTGGATCCAGGCGCTGCCGGCCAGCGTGACGAGGAAAAGAACAAGGAGGGCAGGGACTGCGAGCCTCAGCAGAGGCTCATATTGCTCGAGCCGACGATAGGCCGGATTTGCGTCCGATCGCGTCACCCCTAGAATCGTACCCGCGCGTGCGGGTACGCATGCGGTCACCGCCCCCGCCATGCGATGTTTCCTCCGGAACCATTTACGTCCTGTTTCGGAGGACGTGCCGCATCTCTCCGAATCATTAACAATAGAATCTTGAGCGGGTGATTTGTCTAGTTAGTAGAACCCGAAGGTTAATAAAAAATTTCCCATTTTACATTCCCTTGGGGAAATCTTGGACAACTCGGTAACCTATTCAAATGAATAGGTTATTTCCCCTGGCTCTCCTCGAGGGAGCGGCTCACGATGTCTCCTACATCGCGGGAAAGGTTGGGCTTTTGGGCGATGGAACGAAGGGCCTCTTCCGCATGCGACCGGCGGGCGGTTTCCATCATGCGCCACGTGCTGAACGCGGTCAGAAGACGGGCCGCGAGCTGCGGATTCAACTCGTCCGCGCGTAAAACGATGGAGGCCAAGAAGCGGTAGCCTGCTCCGTCCGCACGATTGAACTGAACCTGGTTCAGCATGGCAAAGCTTCCGATGAGCGAGCGCACGCGATTGGGATTGGCGATGGAGAAAGCCGGATGCTGCATCAAACCCTTGACGCGCTCCAAGGTGCCGTCCTCCGGGATGGCTGCCTGCAGCGTGAACCACTTGTCGAGGACCAGAGGCTCGTTGCGGTAGCGGTCCCCGAACCGGGCGATGGCCTCTTCGCGGACTGCGCCGGGCAAGGTCGTCAGAACGCTCAGTGCTGCAAGGCGATCGGTCATGTTGCTCGCCGATTCAAGCTGCCTCACGGCGAGTGCCTCGCCCACGCAGGGGTCGGATGCAGAGAGAAGGTCGAGGGATGCATTGCGCAAGGATCGGCGTCCGGCGCTGGCCGCATCCGGACTGTAAGCCCTTGCAGCGGACAGGGAATCGTAGAAGCGGTGCAGATGCGTGGCGCAGCTTTGACCGATGCGGCGACGCATCTCCGAACGAGCGCAATGGATGGCGTCGGGATTCACATTCTGCCCGATCTCCTGCGCAATATCCGCCTCGCTCGGAAGCGTGACGACAAGCGCCGCGAAGGCCGGATCGTCCAGGGCATCCCTGTCCATGAAGGAGCAGAGCGCTCCGGAGAAGGCATTGATTTCCTCGTCGGTGACTTGAATACCCGTCGAGAGAGAAGCCAGCAGACGCATGGCAACGGTCTGAGCCGCCTGCCAGCGATTGAAGGCATCGGTGTCGTGCCGGAGGAGGACCAGCAGTTCCTCATTCGGCAGATCGAGCGATACCTTGACCGGAGCCGAGAACCCTCTGAAGAGCGAAGGGACAGGCAGGGACGTCACACCCGTGAAGGTGATGGTGGCCTCAGGCTTGTCGAACAGGAAGACACCGCGCGGGTCCACGCGGTCGCAAGCTGCATTCGCCGGCGATCCGTCATGCGTCACCAGACCAAGCGCCACGGGAATCGCTATCGCGTCCTTCGTCGTCTGACCGGGCGTCGGGGGCGTGCTCTGCGCGAGATCGAGGCGGTAGGTCTGCGCCTCCGGGTCGTATTGCCCCTTCACCTTCACCCGTGGCGTCCCCGATTGCTCGTACCAGCGGGCGAAGTGGGACAGGTCCCGGCCCGTCACGTCGGCGAAGGCGTTCAGGAAATCCTCGACCGTGGCGGCGGTGCCGTCGCAGCGCTCGAAATAGAGATCCATGCCACGCCGGAAATCCTCGTCGCCGATGATCGTCTTGAGCATGCGGACGATCTCCGCGCCCTTTTCATAGACCGTCGCGGTATAGAAGTTGTTGATCTCGCGATATTGGCTCGGACGCACCGGATGGGCGAGGGGACTCGAATCCTCCAGGAACTGCCGCGCCCTCAAAGTCTTCACCTCGGCAATGCGATGCACGGGGCGGGAGCGTTCGTCCGACGAGAATTCCTGGTCGCGGAAGACCGTCAGCCCCTCCTTCAGGCAGAGCTGGAACCAGTCGCGGCAGGTGACGCGGTTGCCGGTCCAGTTGTGGAAATACTCGTGCGCGATGATCGCTTCGATATGGGCGTAGTCCATATCCGTTGCGGTCTCAGGGCTGGCCAGGACATACTTGTCGTTGAAGATGTTGAGGCCCTTGTTCTCCATCGCGCCCATGTTGAAGTCGGACACAGCGACGATATTGAACACGTCGAGATCGTATTCGCAGCCGAAGACCTTTTCGTCCCAGCGCATGGAGCGTTCGAGCGCGTCGAGGGCATAATCTGCGCGGTCCTCCTTGCCGGGCTCCACGTAGATCGCAAGCTCCACCTCGCGTCCGCTCATGGTCGTGAAGGTTTTGGAGATCCGGCCGAGACTCCCTCCCACCAAAGCGAAGAGATAGGACGGCTTCGGGTGCGGATCGTGCCAGACGGCATAATGCTTGCTGGTTCCATCGATAGGCCCGCTTTCCACGGGATTACCATTGCCGAGAAGAACCGGAACGTCGTCGCGATCCGCCTCGATGCGGGTCGTGTAGACGGCCATCACGTCGGGCCGGTCGAGGAAATAGGTGATGCGCCGGAAGCCCTCGGCCTCGCATTGCGTGCAATAATTGCCGCTCGACCGATAAAGGCCCATGAGCTTCGTGTTGGCCGTCGGGTTTATCTCAGTCTCGATGGTCAGGGTGAAGGGCTGGCGGGGGGCTTGCGCAATCGTGAGCGATTGCGGAGAGGCTTCGAACTCTTCATCGGTCAGGATTCGTCCATTCAGAACCACAGCCTTCAGGTTCAGTTCGTCGCCGTCGAGAACAAGGGGGGCATCCGAGCGCCCCTCTGGATTAGGTCTCATGACGAGGGTGGCGGTGACCCGGGTCTCGGTCGGGTGCAGTTTGACGTCGAGCTCGACGCTGTCGATCAGGAAGTCGCTGGGCCGGTAATCCTCAAGGCGAACGATCGGGCTTGTGTCGGTGCGCATCAGATACTCTTTTGAAACTTAATTACATAAGAGGCTAGGGCCTTGGGGAGAGACTTCCAGTCTGCTTGAAGCAGCATTCATTAAAAGTCACCTGATCTTGAGCAAATCCAAGGCTTTTTCGGCACAAGAAAAAGGTACCCCTTGATCTCCTCGGCAATTACGCCATCACCAGCGCATCGTGCGGAAAAGTGGATTCCGGTTTTCCGCGCCCAACGATGCGCCAGTTTAAAGAAGAAGCATCGGATGGATCCCAAAAGTGGACCCACTTTTGGGTCCGATGCCATAAGCGTGACCCATAGAGAGGCTGATTATGGAATATCTCCACACCATGGTTCGTGTCGCGAACCTCGAAGAATCTCTCGATTTCTTCGTCAATAAGTTCGGTCTGGTCGAGGTCCGTCGGACGGATAACGAGAAGGGGCGCTATACCCTCGTTTTCCTCGCAGCTCCCCGCGATGTGGAGAAGGCCAAGGATTCGAAGGCGCCGCTGCTGGAGCTCACCCACAACTGGGACGAGAATGAATATGCCGGGGGGCGCAATTTCGGACATCTCGCTTACCGGGTTGACGATATCTACGAGTTCTGCCGCAAGCTCATGGATGCGGGCGTCACCATCAACCGTCCGCCCCGCGATGGTTACATGGCCTTCGTGAAAACCCCGGACAACATCTCCATCGAGCTGCTCCAGCGCGGCGAGCCGAAGCCGGTCCAGGAGCCCTGGGCGTCCATGCCTAATGTCGGCACCTGGTAAGCTTGAGCCTTTGGTCCGTAAAAGACCTGCCTCTTCTCTGGGGGCAGGTTGAGGATCCCCTTGGCGAAAAAGTCTTGCTCCGCCATTCTACCCGGCTCACCATAACAAGGCCGGGTGTAACCGGCGGAGGATTATCGTGGTACGAGACACAATCCGCTTCTGGCGGAACGGACAGGCGGTCGAGGTTTCGGGCTTTCACCCACGCACCACGCTTCTAGACTACTTGAGGCTTCAGGAGCGTCGCGTCGGCACAAAGGAAGGTTGCGCGGAAGGGGATTGCGGCGCCTGCACCGTGGCGTTGGGCCGAGTGAGGGGCGGACGCGTTCATTACGAACCTATCAATGCCTGTATCCTGCTGCTAGGCCAGGTCGACGGAGCGGAGCTCGTCACCGTCGAGGATCTTGCGGCCAACGGAGAATTACACCCTGTTCAGTCCGCCATGGTGGAAGCTCATGGCTCCCAGTGCGGGTTCTGCACGCCAGGCATCGTGATGAGCCTGTTCACCCTCTATCACGAGGGCAAGCGGCCCTTGGACCGCGAGAGCATCAACGATGTGCTCGCCGGCAATCTCTGCCGCTGTACCGGTTATCGGCCGATCGTGGATGCCACCCTCCAGGCCTGTAGCCAGCAAGCTGACGACGCGTTTTCCGCGAGCCACGAGCAAACCGCTCAGGGACTCATGAGCCTTGCCGACGGACGCGATATCTTCATCGGCAGCGAGACCCGCTTCTTTGCCGCGCCCGCGAGCGAGGCTTCGCTCGCCGCTTTTTACGCGCAGCACCCGGACGCCACGCTCGTCGCCGGCTGCACCGATGTGGGGCTTTGGATCACCAAGGCCATGATGGAGATCGAGAAGATCATCTGGCTTGGTCGCGTGGCCGGCTTGGATCTGATCGAGGATTCCTCGGATGTTCTCGGCATCGGCGCGACCGTGACACATTCCGAGATCTATCCGTCTCTTGCACGGATCGATCCCGATCTCGGCGAGATTATGCGCCGGTTCGGCTCGCTTCAGGTGCGTGTTTCGGGAACGGTCGGCGGCAGCATCGCCAATGGCTCGCCCATCGGCGATCTCGCGCCGGCCTTCATTGCGCTCGGCGCAGAGCTGGAACTGCGGCAGGGCGAGACCGTTCGCACCCTGCCGCTCGAAAACTTCTTCATCGCCTATCGCAAGCAGGACCGACTGCCCGGTGAGTTCGTGCGTCGGGTGACGGTGCCGAAGCTGAAAACTAACGAGATCTTTCGCGCCTACAAGATTTCCAAGCGGTTCGACGAGGACATCTCCTCGGCGCTTGGCGCTTTCAAGTTCACGCTCGACGGACGGCGCATCGCCGACGCCCGCGCCGCCTTTGGCGGCATGGCGGGAACGCCCAAGCGCGCAGCCGAGACGGAACGCGCACTGACCGGCCTGTCCCTGGACGAGCCGTCGTCCTGGGGCGAGGCCATGGCTGCCATCGCGCGCGACTATCAGCCCCTCGACGATCACCGGGCCTCATCGGCGTACCGCTCGACGGTCGCGCGCAATCTTGTGTTCAAGGCTCTGAGCGAAACCGCATCGGGCACGACATGCGCCACGCGGATCGTCGGCCAGCGCGAAACGCTCGATGCGGCGGAGTAAGGCCATGAACGCACCCGCCAAACCGACAATGGATGCGGAAGCGCACCGTCATATCCGCAAGCCCCTGCCGCACGATTCCGGCGTGAAGCACGTTCAGGGTTCCGCGCAATATATCGACGATATTCGCGAGCCTGAAGGCACGCTGCATATCGCCATTGGCCAGTCGCCGAAAGCGCGGGGACGCTTGGTTTCCCTCGACGTCTCGGCCGTACGAGCCGTGCCCGGCGTCGTGGCGGTTCTCACTACGGCCGACATTCCCGGCAAGAACGACGTGTCGCCTGCCTTCGGCGACGATCCGCTTTTCGTCGATAAAGAGATCAGTTTCCTGGGCCAGGCTCTCTTCGCCGTCGTCGCGACGGACCGCGACCTGGCGCGCCGCGCTGTCAAGAAGGCGGTGGTGGAGATCGAATCCGAAGCGCCCAGCATCACGGTCGAGGATGCGCTGGAGCGTGGCGAAACCGTGCTGCCGGATTATGCTTACGGCCGCGGCGATCCTGATGCGGTCATCGCTCAGGCGCCGCAGAAGCTCGAAGGCCAGTTCCGCGTCGGCGGGCAGGAGCATTTCTATCTCGAAGGCCAGATCGCCCTGGCAATCCCGGGCGAGGACGGCGATATCTATGTCTATTCCTCGACCCAGCATCCCACGGAGGTGCAGCATGTGGTGGCCCGCGTGCTCGATATTCCCGATGCTTACGTGACCTGCGAAACGCGCCGCATGGGCGGCGGCTTCGGCGGCAAGGAAAGCCAGGCGACGCAATGGGCCGTCACGGCGGCGCTCGCCGCGCGCGTGACGGGAAGACCGTGCAAGCTGCGTCTCGATCGCGATGACGATTTCGTCCTCACCGGCAAGCGTCATGATTTTCGCTGCGACTGGAAGGTCGGATTCGACGAGGAAGGTCACATCCAGGGTTATACGGTCGATCTTCTCGCACGCTGCGGTTATTCGGCGGATCTTTCCAGCGGCGTCGTCGACCGGGCGATGTTCCATGCGGACAACGCCTATTGGATGCCCGCTGTCCACGTCGCCTCGAAGCGGCTGAAGACCAACACGGTCTCGAACACCGCCTTCCGCGGTTTCGGCGGCCCGCAGGGCATGCTTGCCATCGAGCATGTGATGGACCAGATCGCCTGGGCGACGGGGCGCGATCCGCTCGATGTGCGCTATGCTAATTTCTATCGCCCTGGCGAAAATCTTACGCCCTACGGCATGGAGGTGGAAGAGACGGATACCCTCCTCAATCTCGTGCGCACCCTCGAACAGACTTCGAACTACCGCACGCGGCGCGAGGAGATTGCGGCCTTCAACGCATCCTCGCCGATCATGAAGCGTGGGCTGGCGTTGACGCCCGTCAAATTCGGCATCAGCTTCACGCTCACCCATATGAATCAGGCTGGCGCGCTGGTGCATGTGTATCAGGATGGTTCCGTGCATCTGAATCACGGCGGCACCGAGATGGGGCAAGGACTCTACATCAAGGTAGCGCAGGTGGTGGCGGAAGAATTCGGCATCGCCATGGAGCGGGTGCGCATTACCGCGACAACCACCGCGAAGGTGCCGAACACCTCGCCGACCGCAGCCTCCTCCGGCTCTGATCTCAACGGTATGGCAGCCCGTATCGCAGCCGGCGCGATCAAGAAACGCATGATCGCCTATGCCGCCGAGGCCTACAAAGTCCCGGAGGAGCAGATCGAATTCCGCGACGACCGGGTCTTCATCGGCAACGAGAGTCTTGCCTTCGACGAGCTGGTCAAGAAATGCATCCTTGCCCGCGTCGCGCTCTCGGAGGCAGGTCACTACAAGACGCCGAAAATCACCTGGGACCGCGCGAAGGGGACCGGGCGGCCTTTCTTCTATTTCGCCTATGGTGCGGCCTGCTCGGAAGTCATCGTCGATACGCTGACCGGCGAGAACCGCCTGCTGCGCACCGACATCCTCCACGATGTGGGCCGCTCGCTCAATCCGGCCATCGATATCGGCCAGATCGAAGGCGGCTTCGTGCAGGGCTTGGGCTGGCTCACGACGGAGGAGCTGGTCTTCAGCAAGGAAGGGCATCTGCTCACGCACGCGCCTTCCACCTATAAGATCCCGGTCGCCTCCGACGTGCCGGCCGACTTCAACGTGGCGCTCTATCCCAACGAGAATCGCGAGGAGACGATCTATCGCTCCAAGGCCGTGGGCGAGCCGCCGCTCATGCTGGCGAACAGCGTCTTCTGCGCGCTGGCGGACGCGATCCATGCGCTCGATCCGTCAAAGTCCGTGCCGCTGAATGCACCCGCCACGCCCGAGGCGATCCTGCGCGCCTGCGAGGCGCTTCGGGGGAGGCCGATGGGGTGAGGGTCTGGCGCCAGCTCACCGATTTCGTGACGCGGCACGGAGCCGCCGCCCTCATCACCGTGCATGATGTGAAAGGCTCCGCCCCTCGGGAGGTTGGCGCGCATATGGTCGTGCGGCCCGATGGGGCTTTTCACAGCACGATCGGTGGCGGGCAGCTCGAATTCCGCATGCTCGATATCGCCCGCGAGATGCTGGGTGCAGGGCGCGGCCCTGCTCGGATCGTCGATCAGGCGCTCGGGCCCGATCTCGGCCAATGCTGCGGCGGGCGGGTGAAGATCCTGATCGAGACTTTTGACAAGCGGGACCTGGAAGATCTCGGCCCTCTCGTGGAAGCCGAAGCCGAGGGCGGGCTGTTCGAGGTCGAGTGCCGGATGGAGAACGGCCGCGTGAAGCGCGAATTCGCCTCCGCCGTCGGCGACGATGATTGGACCGGCTGGCACGAGATCCATGGCGAGGTGCGTACGCCCGTTCTCATCTTCGGCGCCGGTCATGTCGGCCGCGCGCTCGTCCTCTCCCTCGCGCCTCTGCCGTTTTCGGTGCGCTGGCTCGATGACCGGGAGGGTGCCTTTCCCTCCCATATTCCGCCGAATGCGAAGGCGGTTCGCATGCGCGACGCGGAAGCCGAAATCGCCGAGGCCGACCCCAACTCCCTCATCCTGGTCATGACCCATGACCACCCCCTCGACATGGCGATCACGGCGGCTGCCTTGAAGCGGGACTTCCCCTATGTCGGCCTCATCGGCAGCGCCACGAAGCGGGCGCGCTTCGAGAAGCGGTTTAGAGACCTGAGCCTCCCTGAGGAGAAAATCCACTCGCTCGTCTGCCCCATCGGGCTCCCCGGCATTGCGGACAAGGACCCGGCCGTCATCGCCGCCTCCGTGACGGCGCAGCTGCTGCAGATCAGGGAGAAGATGAGTCGAGAATGAGCGCTTTTTGTCATCCCCGGCGAGCCGAAGGCGAGGGAAGGGGATCCACTCATGGACTCGGCGCTATGGATTCCCTTCCCCTCCGCTTCGCTCCGGCCGGGAATGACACTGGAACCGCCTTGAGCGAAATCTCTCGCCACCTGCCGCCTCAAACGATACATAAGCTCCATGAGCACCATGAAGACCGACGATCAGCTTTATCTGGCGCGCGCCATTGAATTGTCCCGTGAGCACATGGACAGGGGAGCCGGAGGCCCGTTCGGCGCCCTGATCGTGCGCGAGGGCAAGGTTCTGGCCGAGGGCTGGAATCAGGTGACGTCCTCCAACGATCCGACAGCCCATGCCGAGGTCACGGCGATCCGCCGCGCCTGTGAAGCGGTTGGCGATTTCTCGCTGGAAGGCGCCACGCTCTATACGAGCTGCGAGCCTTGCCCCATGTGCCTCGCCTCGGCCTATTGGGCGCGGGTGAGCCGGATCGTCTTCGCCAATACCCGGCAGGATGCGGCCGATATCGGCTTCGACGACAGCCTGATCTATGACGAGATTCCAAAACCCCACGCCGAGCGCATCCTCCCCATGGATCACCTGCCGAGCCTGGAGGCGAGGGCGGTATTCGACGCCTGGGCGGACAAGGACGACAAGATCGCCTATTAATATCCGGCTGCGCTTCCTATCTGAGCCTCACCCGACATCTACCTGAGACACACCCATGCCCCGCGTCACCACCATCGTCCGCAAGCCCGCCGTGAAGGCCGACCGCGTCGTCGACATGATCACCCTCGACCACGAGGCGCGCAACCGCCGCCAGGGGAAGCTGAGGGCCGAAGGTGGGACGGAGATCCTGCTCGATCTCGACATGGAAACCACCGTCAATGACGGTGATGCCCTGCGGCTCGAGGATGGGTATCTCGTCCAGGTGAAGGCCGCCGCCGAGTCGCTGCTGGAGGTGAGAGCCGAGAACCCCTTGCGCCTCACGCGCCTTGCCTGGCATCTTGGCAGCAGCCACGGCTTGGTCGAGGTCACGGCGGATGCTCTCTATGTCGAAAACAATCCGGCCATCGCCGAGCTGGTGCGCGGGCAGGGCTGCACGGCGACCCCGGTGGAGCGCCCTTTCAAGCCGGAGCGCAGCGCCCATGTCTGCGATCACGACCATGGGCATCACCATCATCATGGTCACGGCCATAGCCATGCCGAGAGCCATAGTCACGCTCATTCTCATGCTCACAGCCATGAGCATCACGATCATGGGCACGATCATGCGCATGACCACAAGCATGATCACGAGCATTCCCACCATGACCATACGCATCATCATGAGCACGGTCCCGGCTGTGGATGCGGCGGTCATCACCACCACGGGCACAAGCACGATCACTGATCGATCTTAAGCTTTCCGGCCATGTCCAAGACCACCCGCGCGACGCTAGCCCTGCAGCAGGCAGGCGTTTCCTTCACGGTTCATGCCTACGAGTACGATCCGAATGCGGAGCGCATCGGCCTGCAGGCGGCCGAGGCCATGGGGGCCGATCCCGCAAGCGTGCTCAAGACCCTGATGGTGCTGGTCGACAACAAGCCAGCCTGCGTGATCCTGCCCTCGGACCAGGAGGTGAACCTGAAGAAGCTCGCCGCCGCTCTCGGCGGCAAGGCGGCCCAGATGATGAAGCCCACAGACGCCGAGCGCATCACCGGCTACCACGTCGGCGGCATCAGCCCCTTCGGCCAGAAGAAGCGCGTCCCGACCGTTCTGGAGCAGTCGGCCTTCGAGCACGCGCAGGTGTTCATGAATGGCGGCCAGCGAGGCCTACAGGTGAAGCTCGATCCTCGCGATGCGGCGAAGGTGCTGGATGCCAAAGTAGTCGGCGTGATTTGAACAGCATCCCCTGTTCGGCATGGCCGCAAAGAGTGCCGCCATGCCGGGGTGGATACTAGAAGGTGAAATCACCAAAGTTGACGTGGAAGCCGAGTTTCTTCGGCAGAGCGTCCAGCACGTGTTCTTGGGTTGTCGGAAGAGTCTCATGGTTTGCCAAGGCGAGCTCGATCAAGCTCTTGGGGTGCCACGGATCGGTGACGATTTCCAACGCGTCTGTCACGAAATCGTTTGCTCCTCCGAAGACGTAAGCAAAGGCATCATCGGTGAGATCGATGGGGATGGTGGGGGACTCTGTCTGGGCGATTTTGGCGGCGAGATCGAGCAGCTTGTCCGCCACAAAGGCGAAGATTGGCTCGTCTCGCGCGGCAAGCACGGCGGCGGTTTGTTGCAGCCATGTGGTGAGGGCTGCGACTTCCTGCGGCTCAGGGGTGATGCTGCCGTCCTCGATGCGGTCGAGAGCGCCCTGGATGATCTTGCCCAGATCGACCTTGGCCAGAAGTTCGGGATGGCCGTTCACGACCGCGATCTGGTGGAGCATGGCCAGCACGGCTCCACCTGCATAAAGGTCGCCTTCGCCCGTGACGGCATCGGGAGACTGCTTCAGGATCTCCTTGATCAGTCGGAGATCGGCCTTGGCCCGCAGGAGGGTGTCGGGCTGGTCATAGGCCTTGTCATGGCGGCGGAACAGAGCGTCCAGCGGGTCCTCGGGCTTGACGGTATAATTCCCTGGCTCGTCGTCACCGACAAATTCGCCGCCCGACCAGTTGGGGCCGCCATATTGGCCGTAAGTGGGGATGGGAATGCCGCTAGGACTTTCTGTGAGAAGCAGCCAATTGATCTGCATGGATCCGTCCTCATCTGAATCATATGGTTTTCGAACGGGATTCGGCTCAGCCGAGCTTGCAGGTCACAGGCTCAATCTGGCCAGAATGCGGTGAGCTCGACCGTTGAAACTTTGGCAATCAGCGCCTGTGGCATCGGATCCCGCTTATTTTCCTTGAGATTGCAAGCACCATATTGGAAAAGCCTCGCCAACGCCCGATCGACCGGAAACCTCTCCTAGAAACTATTCCGAGATGACTCAGAAATTTCTCACCGTTGCGCCCATGATGGAGTGGACCGACCGGCATTGCCGGGCGTTCCACCGCGTCCTGTCGCGCCGGGCGCGGCTCTATACGGAGATGGTCACCACGGGAGCGGTCATTCATGGGCCGCGGGAGCGGTTGTTAGGCTTCAGCCCTTCCGAGCATCCGGTGGCGGTGCAGCTTGGCGGGTCGGATCCGGCCGATCTGGCGAAAGCCGCCAGGATCTGCGCCGATTTCGGCTACGACGAGATCAACCTCAATGTCGGCTGCCCCTCCGACCGAGTGCAGAACGGCCGTTTCGGCGCCTGCCTGATGCAGGAGCCGGTGTTGGTCGGCGAATGCGTGGCGGCCATGAAGGCGGCCGTGTCCCTGCCGGTGACGGTGAAGTGCCGGATCGGCGTCGACGACCAGAATACTGAAGAGGCCTTGAACCGCCTGACGGACTGCGTGGTGGCGGCCGGCTGCGACGAGCTGACGGTCCATGCCCGCAAAGCCTGGCTGCAAGGTTTGTCGCCGAAGGAAAACCGAGACATTCCACCGCTCGATTACAACAGGGTCTACCGGCTGAAGCAGGCCCGCCCGGATCTTCCCATCGCCATCAATGGCGGAATCAAGACCATGGCCGAGGTGCACGAGCACCTGAAGCATGTAGACGGCGTGATGCTCGGCCGCGTGGCCTATCACGAGCCTGAAATCCTGCTTGGGGTCGATCCCGAGCTTTATGGCGAAGCTTCCCCCGTTGTGGACGGGTTCGAGGCGGTCGAGGCCTATGAGCCCTATATCGCGGAGCAACTCGCGAAGGGCGAGCGCCTGCACAACATCACCCGCCACATGCTCGGCCTCTTCACCGGCCGCCCCGGCGCACGGGCCTATCGCCGTCATCTGGCGACGGAGGCGGTGAAGCCTGGGGCGAACCTGCAGACGTTGCGGGATGCGGTGGCGCATGTGGCGCGGGGCGAGGCGGTGCCTGCGCTCAACGCTGCCGAGTAAGTTTGCTGTCATCCCGGGGCCGCGCAGCGGGGCCCGGGATCCATAACCACAACCTTCAACCAGTTCGGCGCCGTCAGCATTTATGGATTCCCGCCTTCGCGGGAATGACAGTGTTGAGGTCAGACACCTCATCCTGCACCCGATCCCGAATCGGCTTTGCCGTCCAGGATGACGAGGCTCTACCCCGCGCTTTCCTTGCCCCGCAAAATCAGCCGGTTGCCCCGCACCTCGTAAGAGCCCAGCCGCTCGAGAAAGCTCATCCCGAGCAGATTGGCATGGAGTACGCCTGAACGGGCGATCAGCGCGCGGACGTTACGCTCGGTGATCGAGCCGATGGTCAGGCGGTCGATGATGATGGGGGCGGCGAGGGCGCTGCCGTTGGCGGTCGCGACGGGGATGGAATAGTTGAGGCTGTCCGGCTTGAAGCCGAGGGCTTCGGCATTCTCCGCGCGGAGCACCACGGTGCTGGCGCCGGTGTCGAAGATGAAACGGGTCTCGTGGCCGTTCACCTCGCCCCGCACCATGAAGCTGCCATCCGTCCGGCGTGCGGCCACCACCTCGCCCTCCGGTGTGACGACAGTGCGGCCGACCGCGATGTCGCCGATGGCGCGGTCGATCACGGTCTGCAATTCGCCTCGCGATGCATAGATCGCCAGCAGGGCGATAAGAATGCCGCCGCTGATCGCGATGGATTGAACGCCATAGGTCCAGTGCCGGGAAAAGCCGTCGACGATGGAACCGGCCATGAGGAAAGAAAGGCCGCCGAGGGCCAAAAGGCCGGATGCTTCGAGAGCCGAGAACTCGCCGACGGGATCATCGGCGAAGAGCCCGACCAAGAGGGCGGCCAGGAGAAGGAGGAAGCCCGCGCCGCGAATCCCCGGCATCATTCCGCCTTGTCGGGTTCGGGCGCGAAGGGCGATTCAAGGGCGAAGGCCTCGCGCATGCGCTCAGGCAAATCCGCCATGATGCGCTGGCGCTCCTCCTCCGGAATTCGATACCAGCTGGCGATCTCCTCCCGCGTGCGGCCGCAGCCTTCGCAGAGCCCGGTTTCAGGGTCGAGAGTGCAGACTCGGATGCAGGGGCTGGAGACGCGGGTCATTCTACCTTCATGTCGTCACGGCTGGATGATGGTCAAGAGGCCGATCAACGCAGCGATTTCCGCCACCTGCTGCGCGGCGCCCGCAACATCTCCCGTCTGCCCGCCGAGGTGGCGCGAGGCGAAGCCGGTGAGCGCAGCACCCGAGAGGGCCGACAGCACTAGCATCAGGGCGATGCCGAATGGAGGCAGGTCGGCAGTCGCCCCCAGAAGGACGGATATTCCGCCCGCGATTCCCGCCGCGAGCCAAAACGTCTCCCGCGCCGGCTGCCCGACAGACCGGGCGATTCCGTCCCGGCGGGCCGGGGAGAGGAAGACGAGGGGCATGAGGCCTGCCGTACGGGACAGGGAAGCGACGATGAGAACCACCGCGATAACGGCGCTGCCGTCGATGCGCGAAGCAAGTGTGGCGAGAGCGCCGATCCTGAGTGCGAGGGACAGGAACAGGGCCGAGGCACCGAAGGAGCCGATTCGGCTGTCCCGCATGATCTCCAGGCGCTTTTCGCGGGTCGAACCGCCGAAGCTGTCGGCCATGTCGGCAAGCCCGTCCTCGTGAAGCCCCCCGGTCGTGATCACCATGGCGGCGACCGCGAGGATGGCGGAGAGCCAGGGGCCGAGCCCGAGCGTCAGCGCCAAGCCCAGCAAAGCCGCCGGCAAGAGGCCGATCACGAGGCCAGCGAGGGGAATCATCCGTACCAAGCGCGGAAAACTCGGCAGCGCATGGGCGTTCTGCTCCCACGGCAGGGCTGGCACCGGAAGGCGGGAATAGAAGCGCACGCAATGGGCTAGGTCGGCCGCAGCCGCCTGCCAGCCGCTCAAGGTCGCGGCCTCACCCTGTTCAAATTGCTCCGACATGCTTCACCCCGCGTGCATGGGTCGTTATAGGTCACGCCTCTTCGCGTTCTGCAATGCCCCTTGGGCCGGAGCCCTCCATGTCTGATGCCGTGTCCTCACCTTTCGACGATATCCGCCGCCTGATCACGACCATGCCGGGTCCGGACGAGGCCGCCGTCGAGGCTGTGCGGCTGCGGGATCAGCAGCTCACCAAGCCCGCCGGGAGCCTGGGCCGTCTGGAGCGGATCGCCGAGTGGCTCGCCGCCTGGCAGGCCAAATCGACCCCGACCGTCGACCGTCCGCTCGTCTGCGTCTTCGCGGCGAGCCATGGCGTCACCGCCAAGGGTGTCTCGGCTTTTCCCTCGGACGTGAACCGCCAGATGCTGGAGAACTTCGCCGCGGGCGGGGCCGCCATCAACCAGATCTGCGCGGCCTACGGCCTGGGCTTCAAGGTCTTCGATCTCGCCATCGACATGCCGACCGGCGACATCACCGAAACTGAGGCCATGGACGAAAAGGCCTGCGTCGCCACCATGGCCTTCGGCATGGAGGCGATTGCCGGCGGCACGGATCTTCTCGCCATCGGCGAGATGGGCATCGGCAACACCACTGTTGCGGCTGCGATCTACACGGCGCTTTACGGCGGGCCGGCCGAGCATTGGGTGGGACGCGGCACGGGCGTGGACGACGAGGGCCTCAGACGCAAGGTCGCGGCGGTCGAGGCGGCCATCGCCCATCACGGCGACAACCTGAAGGATCCGCTTGAGGTGCTGCGCCGCCTCGGCGGACGCGAGATTGCCGCCATGGTCGGCGCGATCCTGGCCGCGCGGCTGCAGCGGATCCCGGTGGTGCTCGATGGCTATGTGGCGACGTCTGCCGCTTCCATCCTCCACGCCATTCACCCCTTGACCATCGATCATTGCATCGCCGGCCATTTGAGCGCGGAAGGCGCACACCAGGATGTGCTGACCCGACTGGGCAAGGTCCCGCTGCTCGCGCTCGGCATGCGGCTGGGCGAGGGCTCGGGCGCGGCTTTGGCCGTCGGTCTTGTGAAGGCGGCGGCGGCGGTCCACAGGGACATGGCCACCTTTGGGCAGGCAGGAGTTTCCGAGCGCCTGTCGTGAGGTTTCGACGTCGCCGCTCCCGGTCGAGCGGCATCACCTCGCTGATCGTTGCGCTGGGGCTCGCCGGCGGGGCCGGGCTCGTGCTGAAGCCGAGTGGGCGCTCGCTCGAGGGCAGGGCGCAGGTCACCGATGGGGATACGATCCGTATCGGCGAGACCCGCATCCGCATCAAGGGCATCGACGCGCCGGAGCTGGAGCAAAGATGCGCTCGCGCTGGGCGGACTTACGCCTGCGGCGAGATCTCACGCCGGGCGCTGATCGATCTCGTCTCCGGCGAGACTGTGCGCTGCCGCGCCACCGGCCGCGACCGCTATCAGCGCATCCTGGCGCGCTGCACGGTGGACAGTCGAGACATCGGCGCCCGTATGGTGGAGGACGGCTGGGCCGTCTCCTATGGGCGCGATTACGACTATGAGGAAACCCGCGCCCGCAATCGCTCGATCGGTCTCTGGGAGGGCGAGTTCGAGCGGCCGCAGGACTGGCGTAGGGCGCATGTTCACGGCGGCTGATTTTAGCCGAGACTGTTCCGGTCAATCGGTTGGGAGGAAGGCCGGATTCCAGACGATTTCCCAAACATGCCCGTCCGGGTCCTGGAAATAGCCGGCATAGCCGCCGTAGAACGTGTCCTGCGCTTCCTTGAAGATGGTTGCGCCGGCTTTCCGGGCCTGTTCCATCACCGCGCCGACTTCGCTCTTGCTTGCGACGTTGTGGCCGATCGTGAAGCCAGTCGGAGAGCGGGCCATCTTCGGGAGGCCCGTGTCATGAGCGATGTCGTTCTGCGCCCAGACTGCCAGCTTCAATCCCGATTGCAGGTCGAAGAAGGCGACGGCACCGTGTTCGAACTCCTTGCCAATGATGCCTTCGGTCGCGAGCCCCAAGCCATCGCGGTAGAAGGCAACGGATCGCTCGAGATCGTCGACGCCAAGCGTCAGCACTGAAATGCGCGGTTTCATGGATCCTCCCGACGGGCTCCTCGTTCCCGATGGCGACAAGCTGCCACCGCGCGGGAGCGCCGGCAATCCTCGATAAATCCCGTTCCGATCCCCATCTGGCGAGGATGGATTCCCCACACAATTTCGACGATCTCGCCTCACAACTGAGAGCCTGCCGCATCTGCCGGGACGCACCGCGCTATGGAACGGCCCTGCCGCATGAGCCGCGGCCGATCATCCAGGGCAGCGTGACCGCGCGCCTGTGCATCGCCAGCCAGGCACCCGGAACCCGTGCCCATGCGAGCGGAATCCCGTTCGACGACCGCTCGGGCGCACGGCTGCGCGACTGGCTCGGGATCGACAAGGCCACCTTCTACGATGCCTCCAAGATCGCTATCGTGCCCATGGGCTCCTGCTTTCCCGGGCAGGATGCCAAGGGCGGCGATCTCGGCCCGCGCCGGGAATGCGCCGAGGCCTGGCGCCAGCCGCTCTTCGAGGCGCTACCCCATCTCGATCTCGTCCTGCTGATCGGGCAATACGCCCAGGCCTGGCATATGGGCGACGATTTCAAGGATGGGCTGACCGAGACCGTCAGGCGCTGGCGCGAGATTCTTAGCAATCCGCGGCATCCCCGCATTTTGCCGCTACCGCATCCCTCCTGGCGCAACAACGGTTGGCTCAAGAAAAATCCCTGGTTCGAAGTCGAGCTTTTGCCTGCGTTGCAGGACAAAATTCGTATCCTGTTCTCTCAGAGTAGTTAAAATGCTTACATTTATTTTAAAAATACTTATATTTGAAAAAGTAAAATTTAATGAATCTGGCTATAATAACTTGGAACGATAGTCAGTTGGTACCGTTTCCATGTCGGAGAGTAAATACATTTTATGTCAAATATTAAAAAAGACGACGATAATATCTTTGCCGGACGGCACATGCGTGATGCTCAAGCCAAGTGGGATCGTCTGTCGCTGTCGGATCTCGCGCAGATCAAGACGAAGGCGCAGCTGATCGCCCGGATAGAAGAACGGTATGTGCTGCCTCACGAAGTGGCCGCCCAGGACGTCGAAATTTGGGGGCTGGACCGGCATTTCTGAGCTTATCGGCCTGTTGATTGACCGCAGGGAGTGAATGTCCGTTCGTGCATGGCGGCCTGCACGGACATCAAAGGAGTGGCCCCATGAAATCTCACCATTTTGCCGTTGGAGATCATGTTCTTTATACGGAGCAGCGTTTTCCTCATCTCGTCTGCAAACAGCCTTACACGATTGTCGGCTGCCTGGATTCAAGGCGTCCCGAGCCGCAATATCAGATCCGATCCGCCTCCCGGCCTTACGATTGTGTCGCCGGCGAAGATGAACTGCGTCAGGATGCATCGCCGATGAGCGCCTTCCAAGAGGTGGATATCCTGGAGCTTCTTGATGGCACCGGCATGGACGAGCCTGCCAACCTCAACCTCGTTCCTTGGCCGAGCCTGCCACGCAGGGCCCGGCACAAGAACGAGCCGGCTGATCCGGTGAGACGCTTGCAGCCGTGATGAGGCGCGGACCCGTTCTGACGGAGAACGCGCGGATGTCATTCATTCTCGCCGGGCTCGCCGTCGTTTTCTGCTTCGGCATTTTCTTCGTGATCTTTCTCTAATCCTCGAAACCATCCGGCGAGAGGCCTTTGCGGCAGGTCTCGTCGATCTCGAAAGGAATTCCTGTGTCCGAGTATCTTTATGCTCGTGGGCAGCATGTGATATTCACAGCCAAGCGGTTTATCGGTCCTGCCTGGACCGGTGCGTTCGTCGTCACCAAGCTTTTGCCGTCGGGAGGCGAGGAGCCTCGTTACGAGATCAGAAGCACAGGGGAAACCTATAGTCGAGCGGCGAGGGAGAGCGAGCTAAGTGCTCGGTTCGAGGTCTTCGAGCCGACCGATCTCTGACGCGACGCCGCGTGAAAGATGCCTGACTGATGGACGTGCCGATAGATCGGCTATCGGCTCCATTATCCTTCCTTAGTCTGAACCGGGCTTTTCCGGGTTCTCCGCTCGGAGATCCGTACTATGTTCCAGCTCAACAAAGGAGCTTGAGGCATGAGCCCGACCACCCTGCGCTGCACCGTCGACGGACCGGTCGCGACGATCACGCTGGCGCGGCCCGAGCGGATGAACGCGTTCAACGCCGCCATGCACGCAGAACTGCGTGAGGCGCTGGACCGGTGCGAGCGGGACGAGGCGGTGCGTGTCGTGGTCCTTACCGGCGAGGGGCGCGCCTTCTCCTCGGGCCAGGATCTGACGGTGGATTTGAAGCGCGATGAGCAAGGGCGCCTCGATCTCGGACCCGCACTTGAGCGGGATTACAACCCGCTGGTGCTCAGGCTCTCCAACTATCCGAAGCCGATCATCGCGGCCCTGAACGGGCCTGCGGTTGGCGCTTCCATGAACATCGCGCTTGCCTGCGACATCGTCGTGGCGGCGCGCTCGGCCTATCTGCAGGAAGCCTTTGCCAAGATCGGCCTGATCCCGGATGCCGGCGGCACCTGGATCCTGCCGCGCCTCGTCGGCCCCAAGCAGGCGCTCGCCCTCATGCTGAGCGCCGAGGCCGTTCCGGCCGAGGAGGCCCAGCGCATGGGGCTCGTCTACAAGGTGTTCGACGACGTGTCGTTTGCCGTCGATGTGGCGGCCTTCGCTGCAAGGCTGGCAGAAGGGCCGGGGCTCGCCTATCGCCTGACCAAGCAGGCGGTGGCACAAAGCCTGTCCAACGATCTGGAATCCCAGCTCAAACTCGAAGCCAGGCTTCAGACCGAAGCCGGATCGAGCCAGGATTTCATGGAGGGCGTCGCCGCCTTCCGCGAGAAGCGCGCTCCCCGGTTCGCGGGACGATAAGGAGATCAACCCGATGCGCCCCACCTACTGGATTCTCGGCCTTGCGACTTTAAGCATCGTGATCGGCCTCTTCATGTCGCGCGATCCGGAGCGCGCCGAGCGGCTCAACCAGATGTACCGAGACGCGGCACTCACGGGCGAGACGCGCCAGATGGTACTCATGGGACTCGCCATCGCGATCGGCGCCTTCGTCGTCTATCTGACGATGACGCGGCGGTGACGCTTCAACCAAGGCTGCTTGTCCCGTTTTGTTCACGGCCCATTCAACTGTCCTGACCTTTTCTGTTCGCGAGTACCCGCAGAGCGGGTGAAAGGGTGCGTGAACCGTGTCTTATCTGAAACGTGCTATCGTTTTTGTCGCCTTTGCTGTTGCCGCCGTCGTCGGTCAGGCGTCCCTGGCGTCCGCTCAGGATCGTCTCGCGCTGGTCGTCGGGCAGGGTACTTATCAGGGCCGCCCGCTTCCGACTACCGTCAACGATGCCGGCCTGATCGCCCAGACGCTCACCAGCGCCGGGTTCGAGGTCATCCAGGGTCGCGATCTTGGCGCCAATGATCTGCGCAGCCTCGTCCGCGACTTTCTCGACAAGGCTCAGGACCTGGAGCCCGACTCCACGGTGATGGTCTATCTGGCCGGACATGGGATGCAACTCGAAGGCGATAACTATCTCCTTCCGGTCGATGCCCGTATCGAGCGCGACGTGGACGTTCCGATCGAGGGCTTTCGTCTCTCCGATCTCGTCCGCTCCCTCGAGCGCAGTCCCGCAAAGGTGCGGGTGATCGTTGCCGATATGGGGCGGGAATATCCGCTGGGCTCCACCGGCGAGCCGATGGCCAAGGGCCTTGCTCTCATGGAGCCGCCAGCCGGTTTCGTGATGGCTTTCTCCTCGGCTCCCAACATCGTCGCCAGCGATGGACAGGGACCTTATGGTGCCTATGCGACGGCGCTTGCCGAGATGATCCGCCAGCCGGGCATGTCTCTCGACGAAGCCTTTGCCCGCACGCGGCTTCGCACGCACGAGGCCACGAACGGCCTGCAGATCCCATGGCATTCGGCCAATCTCGGCAATGCTTCCTTCGCCTTCTTCGAGCAGGCGGAAGCCGCGGCCCCGCTAGTGCGCGAGGTCCGTCGGATCGAGGATGTGCCTGCCGAAGAAGCCTATGCCATCGCTGTCGAGCGCGACACGATCCAGGGCTATCAGGACTTCCTGCGCCGCTATCCGGACCATCGCCTCGCCCGCCGGGTGACCGCGCTGCTGGCTGCGCGCCGTGAAGCCATCGTCTGGCGCCGCACGCTCGCGAGTAACACGCGGGAGGCCTATTGGACCTATCTGCGGCGCTATCCGACCGGCCCGCATGCGGCGGATTGCCGACGCCGGCTGCTGCGGCTTTCTGCGCCTTACGCTCCGCCGGCGGCTTTCGAGGAGGTGGTCTATGATGACCTCCCGCCGCCGCTGCCCGGCGTGGAGCGGGTCGAAGTGGTGGAGGTCGTGACGATCATCCGCGATGTGCCGCCGCCCCGCGCGCCAGCCTATCTTTTGCCGCGGTGGGACGAGGACGAGGAGTTCGTCACGATCATCCGTGAGCCACCTCCGCCGCCGATCATGGCCGGCGTGCTGCCGATCCCAATGGCGATCCCGGTTCCGGTGCGCGCCCGTCCTCCGCGCTCGTTCTATCAGCCTATCGCGCCGGTGACGCCGCGCGGGCCGATGGCCATTCCCGTGGCCGCCCCGCCGGTCTTCGGCGCCCTCATGGGCGACGAGCGTGGTCCCCGGCCACGCCGCGGGCTTCGTCCCGAGCCGGTCGTTCCGCGCCAGCCCGGGCTTGCCGCGCCGATCCGGCCGATCCCGGTCTCAGCGGAGCCGCGGGCTCCGCGCGAGGAGAGAGGCGCCCGCCCCGGCGAGCCGCCGCGGGTGCGCCCCGGCCGCATTCCCGCGCGCCCGATCCCGCTCGTGAACATCCCCGAGGAGCGGCTCCGTCCCGGCCGGTCCGATATCGGTGAGCCGGCCCGCCCGGATGTCACGCGCGGCTCGCGCCCCGAGGCGCCGGTGCGGGACGCTGCCCGTCCCAGGGATCAGAGACCCGATCCGGACGAGGTTCTTCCGCGGACACAAAGGCCCGAGAGGCCCCGGATCGACATCGACCGCGATCGCTCCGACAGGGGCAGAGATAGGGATAGGGTAAAGCCTGATTCCGACCGCCGCGATGCATCACGATCCGTGAGGCCGCTGCCGGATGCGCCAGGCCTGACGGTGCCGGAGGAGCGTCGTCGCTCACGGGACGTGGATGCTCCGCGTCCGCGCATCGAACGACCGGCTTCGGTGGAGCGGCCGGACAGGGAGCATTCGTCGCGTCCCCAAAGGCCGTCTCCGTTCGACGATCCGCGGTTCGACGGTCCTGCGCGTGGGCAGCCGCGCGGAGACGACAGGGCGGAACGGCGGATGCGCCAGCTCCAGGAGGAGCGCCCCGCCGCGCGGATTGCGCCTCCCGTGGAACGTCCACGTCCGTCACCTCGGATCGAGGCGCCGGCGCGCGAGGAACGCGCCTTCCGCGAGCAGCCTCGTTCAGGTCGGGACATGGACAGGTCGCCCCAGATCCGTCCCTCTCCCTCCGGAGGACGCCAAGGCGGCAACAATTCCGAGCGCTGCCGTCCCGGACGGCCCTGCGCCGAAGAAGTGCGCTGAATAGAAAAGCGCCGGAGCTGAAGGGCTCCGGCGCTTTGCTTTCGATATCGCTCTTAAAAAATCTTACTTGTCGAGCCGGGCGATCAGGCTCGACGTATCCCAGCGCTTGCCACCCATCTTCTGCACGTCGGCGTAGAACTGGTCGACCAGGGCGGTGACCGGCAGGCTGGCGCCATTCTTGCGGGCTTCGCCCAGCACGATGGACAGATCCTTGCGCATCCAGTCGACGGCGAAGCCGAAATCGAACTTGCCCTGGTTCATGGTCTTGCCGCGGTTCTCCATCTGCCAGGAGCCGGCGGCGCCCTTCGAGATCACCTCGAGCACCGCCTCGATGTCGAGGCCGGCCTTCTTGCCGAAATGAATGCCCTCGGCGAGACCCTGCACGAGTCCTGCGATGCAGATCTGATTGATCATCTTGGTGAGCTGGCCTGCACCGGCCGGGCCCAACAGACGCGAAGCCCGAGCAAAGCTCATGATCACAGGCTCGGCCTTGGCATAGACATCCGCGTCGCCACCGCACATGACCGTGAGAACGCCGTTCTCCGCGCCAGCCTGCCCGCCCGAGACGGGAGCGTCGATGAAGTTAAAATCCTTGTCCTTGGCGGCAGCATAGAGTTCGCGTGCCACTTCAGCCGAGGCGGTGGTGTGATCGACGAAGATGGTGCCTTTGCCCATGCCATGGAAGGCGCCGTCGGGACCGAGCGTGACTTGGCGCAGATCGTCGTCGTTGCCGACGCAGGCAAACACGATCTCCTGCCCCTCGGCTGCTTCGCGCGGCGTCTTGGCGGAGCGCCCACCGTTCTCCGACACCCATTGTTCGGCCTTTGCCGTCGTGCGGTTATAGACCGTCACCTCGTGGCCCTTCGCCTTGAGGTGGCGCGCCATGGGATAGCCCATTACGCCAAGTCCGAGGAATGCAACCTTCGCCATCGTCTGCTCCCTAGATTTCCTCTCGGTTCTAGGAAGTGAGAGGGCGTGGGTCAAACGCCTCTACTTGATATCGAAGGAAAAATATTTGGCGCGGATCCGGTCATAGGTGCCGTCGGCCTTCACCTGTGCGATGGCGCGGTTGAACTGCTCGCGCAGGCCGTCGTCCCCCTTGCGCAGGCCGATGCCGTAGGCTTCACGCTTATAGGCGGGCTCGGCCGGCGCGTCACCGAGGATATGGCAGCAGGCTCCCTCGCGGCTTTCCAGGAATTTCGACAGGAGCAGTTCGTCGGCGAAGACGGCATCGATGCGGCCGACGAGCAGATCGAGATTGGCCTCCTCCGCCTTGGCGAAGAGGACGATCTCGGAGTCCTTGTAGAAGGTCTTGAGATAGGTCTCGTGATCGGTGCGCTCGATGGTGCCGATCTTCTTTCCCACCATGGCGGCAGGCGTAACCTCGCCGGGGGCCGTCTCCTTGGAGCCGATAAAGACGGCTGGGATGCGATAGTAGGGATCGGAGAAGGCGATCCTCTTCTGGCGCCGCTCCAGGATCTCCAGCGACGACATGATCGCATCGTATTCGCGGTTCACGAGGCCCTTGACGATGCCGTCCCAGGCATGGGGCACCAGTTCGCATGTGGCCTTCATCGCCTCGCAGAGGCTCTTGAGTAGGTCGACCTCGAAGCCCTGCAGCTCATTGTTGGCATCGATGAAGTTGAAGGGCGGATAGGCGCCTTCGACGGCGACGCGGACCGTGGGCTTTTGTGCGGCGGCATCCTGCGCAAGACCCGCATGACTCCCGAATCCGATGAACAGGCCCGCAAGGATCGCGAGTCTTCGCGCGAACATTGAAACTCTCATACTCATGATAAAGCGCCTTATCCCCCTGTGACGCTCATGTGGCGGCTCAGCGCAGGGCGGGCATGGCGCCGGTCGATGATGAAGTCGTGGCCCTTTGGCTTGCGGGCGATGGCATCGACAATCGCTCGATCAAGAAGCTCGTTGCTCTCGGAGGCGCGCGCCGGCGCCCGCAGGTCGGCGGCATCCTCCTGGCCGAGGCACATGAAAAGCTGGCCGGTGCAGGTGAGGCGCACCCGGTTGCAGCTCTCGCAGAAATTATGGGTCATCGGCGTGATGAAGCCGAGCCGACCGCCGGTCTCCTTCACCCGCACGTAGCGCGCCGGTCCGCCGGTGCGGTCGGCGAGATCCTCCAGCGTGTAATGCGCAGCGAGACGTGCGCGCACCAGCGAGAGAGGCAGGAACTGGTCGATGCGCTGCCCGTCGATCTCGCCGAGCGGCATCACCTCGATGAGGGTCAGATCCATGCCACGTCCGTGCGCCCATTCAAGCAGCGACTCGATTTCGTCCTCGTTCACGCCCTTGAGGGCGACGGTGTTGATCTTGATCTTGAGACCGGCATTCTGCGCGGCATCGAGGCCTTGGAGCACCCTGGTCAGGTCGCCCCAGCGGGTGATGCGGCGGAACTTGTCGGCGTCGAGGGTGTCGATCGACACGTTGATCCGCTTCACGCCGCAGGCGGCGAGATCCTGCGCATGGCGAGCGAGCTGCGAGCCGTTGGTGGTCACCGTGAGTTCATCGAGCGCGCCCGAAGCCAGATGGCGGGACAGGGTACGGAAGAGTTTCATGATGTCCCGCCGCACCAGGGGCTCGCCGCCGGTGATGCGCAGCTTGCGCACGCCGCGGTCGACGAAAGCCGAGCAGATGCGGTCGAGCTCTTCCAAGGTAAGCAGGTCGCGCTTGGGCAGGAAGGCCATGTCCTCGGACATGCAGTAGACGCAGCGGAAATCGCAGCGATCCGTCACGGAGACGCGCAGATAGGTGATCGCCCGGCCAAACGGATCCAATAGGGACCGGCCGGTATCGGAATTCTCGAGATGAGCCGGAATGGCTCCCATGGCGGAGAAATCCTTGTTCGCGTGAGAACTTGCCTTCAACTTGATGATCAAGCAGTTAGCGTGAAATCGCAAACCAGGAAAGAGGTGTACGCCTATGACATCTGAGCGCTGGCCGACGGAGCTCCGGCTTGCCAAGGACAAGCGCAGCCTCCGCATCGCCTTCGACGACGGCAAGGCCTTCGACCTGTCGGCCGAGTATTTGCGGGTCACGAGCCCCTCGGCGGAGGTTCAGGGGCACAGTCCGGCCGAGCGTAAGACGGTTCCGGGCAAGCGGGAGGTGGAGATCATAGGCGTGGAGCCGGTCGGCAATTACGCGGTCAAGCTCGTCTTCGACGACATGCACGACACCGGGATCTACGGCTGGGATTATCTCTACCAGCTCGGGGCAGAGCAGGGGGAAAAGTGGCAGGCCTATCTCGACGAACTGGCGGCCAAGGGGCTGTCGCGGGACCGGCTGCGCTGACAGTGGAGAGGGTGCATTACCGGCGAAAATGGCCGGGACAAGCCCGGCCATGACGTGCAAT
The DNA here is from genome assembly GCF_055792825.1 of Microvirga sp. GN3. Taxonomy (NCBI): domain Bacteria; kingdom Pseudomonadati; phylum Pseudomonadota; class Alphaproteobacteria; order Hyphomicrobiales; family Methylobacteriaceae; genus Microvirga; species Microvirga sp. GN3. The sequence continues at coordinate 41,043 of NZ_JBVVAK010000033.1, read as the reverse complement.
TTCTGAACTCTTACCGAACAACCACGACACGCGCGCCGACCTTGGCGCGGTTGTAGAGGTCCGTCACGTCCTCGTTGGTCATGCGGATGCAGCCCGAAGAGACGGCCTCACCGATGGTCTCCGGCTCGTTCGAACCGTGGATGCGGTAGATCGTGCTGCCGATGTAGAGGGCGCGAGCGCCGAGCGGGTTGTCCGGCCCGCCCTTCATGTAGCGGGGCAGGTCGGGACGGCGCTTCAGCATGGCCGCTGGCGGGCGCCAATCCGGCCATTCCCGCTTCATGGTGACGGAATGGGTACCGGACCAGGTGAAGCCCGGACGGCCCACGCCGACGCCGTATTGAATGGCTTGACCGTTACCGAGCACGTACCACAAGCGGCGTTCGCTGGTGGATACGACGATAGTGCCGGGCGCGTAGCGGCCAGTGAAGGTGACGATCTCGCGTGGGACCGGCGTGGCCTGGGCCTTGAGGGCGTCTTCCGCGCTGTAGAGCGGCTGGCGGGTGAGAGGGTCGATTGCCGTAAATGCCGCAGCCGGCGTCGCGAGGGCGACGAAGGCGCAGACGAGCCCGGAGAGGGCAACGCGAGTGCGTCCCATAATTGCCTCAGATAAAACATGGTTGCTGGCAGGTTCTGCAATTGCTCAACGCAACAGCCCCGCTTCGGATCCAAGCTTTATCAAGGTTCTGCTATAAAATCCTAGTGCGGAAATGCCCCATTTTCGCCGCATCGTAAGCAACGGGTTAAAGTTACGGTGCCACAATTCGTGAGGCAAAATACTTCGCCTAAGGTGCGCTTCTTTGGCTTGACGCAGAGGGTTCTACGCCTTTAGAAGGCCCTTGTCAGGGCGCGTAGCTCAGCGGGAGAGCATTCGCTTCACACGCGAAGGGTCACAGGTTCAATCCCTGTCGCGCCCACCATTCCTTCCTGACAGACAAGCTTCACTTTTTCGTGTGCGCCACACCGCATGCACGATGGATGTTGCGTGTCAGGCCGCCAGCGGCCGCATGACGGCCCGAACGGCGGTGAACAGCTCATCGAAATGGTTGATGACGAGGTCCGGCCCCAATTCACGGACCGGCACATCGGTATAACCGAAGGGAACTGCGACCACCGGAATACCGGCGTTCTGCGCGGTCACGATATCCGTCCGGGAATCTCCGATCATTACTGCACGGCCCGGGTGTCCGCCGGCACGCTCGATGGTCAGGGTCAGGTGGCGCGGGTCGGGCTTGAAATAGGGAAACGTGTCGCGCCCGCAATTGGCCGCGAAGCGATGGCCGACACCGAGCTCGTCGAGCAGCTTGACTGAATGCTCCTCGACCTTGTTGGTGCAAACCGCCAGGATGAAGCCTGCCTGTTCCAGCCGGTCGAGGGCCGAGGCTACTCCGGGATAGAGGCGCGTCTGGACGCAGATATTCTCCCCGTAATGGATCATGAACTGTTGGAACAGCTCGTCCAGATAGGCGGGCGTCAGCTCCTTGCCGGCGGCTTCGAAGCCACGTTGGATGAGGGCGCGTGCGCCTGCTCCGATCATGTCGCGCGCCTTGGCCACCGGCAGGGAGGCGAGCCCCTCTCGCTCGAGGATGACGTTGAGGGTCCCGACGAGGTCGCCAGCCGTGTCGGCCAGGGTTCCATCGAGGTCGAAGACGGCGATGGGCGAGACGTTGTGCGGGGTATCAATGGCCATGAAGGTCGGCTACCTGCTGGAGGCAAGGGAATCAAGCTTCGGGATGATATGGTGCCGATGGTTGATTCGTTCTTACCGAATGGAGTGGTGAATGCGGCTATCAGCGCATCGCGCGAAAAAGTGGACCCGGTTTTTCGCACCGAACGATGCGCCATTTAAGGAGTTAGGCATCGGATTTGTCCCAAAAGTGGGAACCACTTTTGGGTCCGATGCCCTAGGTTCCGCGGCGTTGAGTTTGGCAGTCCTGGCGCTGGGAGGGCTTTTCGGTTCCGCCCTGGCCGCATCCTATGATTTTGTGCCCGCGCCTCAGACCGATCTAAACCGGATTTATAGGATCGATCGGATCACGGGCGAGGTGAGTTCCTGCCAGTATGGACTACAGGAAGGCACAATTGGGGTCACGCTGTGCTTCAGCGCGGGCGAGGGCGCAGGACCACAGGCTCCGGGCGAGTATGGGCTCGTCGCCTCCCGCCACGAGCGGGAAGGGGGCGTCTTCCGGGTCAATTTCCGGACCGGGCAGATGAGCATCTGCTACGTGTTCGATGAGCGGGTAGTATGTACACCTCAGATGACCCCATCGCCTGCCGCATCGACGGCTGCGCCGACCGCTGCGACGCCGAGCGTCGGCTCGGGGACGGGCGCCTCGCCGCAGCGTCCTTGAGGGCCGACGAGATTTTTCGGGCTCTGCCGAAGGTGAAACGTTCTTTCTTCCAGCCATCCTGACATGCTAGAGGCGAACAAAACAGTCTTTCACAGGCCAGAGCGGACATATTCTCAGAGGATTTCAGTGAGCGACAATCTCAAGCGTGCTGCAGCCGAACGGGCTGCCGAGCTCGTCACGGACGGCATGAGACTGGGCTTGGGCACCGGCTCGACCGCCGCGCATTTCGTTGCGGCCATCGGTGAGCGCGTCCGCAGTGGGCTCAAGGTGATGGGTGTTCCCACCTCCGAGGCGACCCGCGACCAGGCGCAGCGCGAGGGCATTCCCCTGTCGACCCTCGACGAAACCCCGGATCTCGACCTGACGGTCGACGGAGCCGACGAGCTCGATGACGACCTTCGCCTCATCAAGGGCGGAGGCGGCGCTCTCCTGCGCGAGAAGATCGTCGCGTCCGCGAGCCAGCGGATGATCGTTATCGCCGACGGATCGAAGCACGTCTCGAAGCTCGGCCGCTTTCCTCTCCCCATCGAGGTCGTGCCCTTCGGCCTCACGGCCACCGAGCGGGCCATCGTCCGGCTCCTGGACAGCCTGGGCATGAGCGGCGAGTTGCATCTCCGGCATGCTCCCGATGGTGCAGCCTACGTCACCGATGGCGGCCATTTCATTCTCGATGCGCATCTTGGGCGCATCGACAAGCCGAACGTGCTTGCCTCGACGCTGAACAACATTCCCGGCGTCGTGGAGCACGGTCTTTTCCTGGGCCTTGCCACCGGCGCGATCCTCGCAACGGGTGACGGGCTTGTCGAACTCGGTCAGCTCTGACCATAAGCTATGACGATTGGAGCCACTTCTATGATCCGCAACGCCTCCCGCCTGGCCGCGACCTCCGTCGCGCTGTTCATGCTCGCGAGCCCGGCTTTCGCGCAGCAGGCGCAGCAGCCCAGCGCCAGCCACCTTGCCGCCGGCCGCGATGTCGCCGTCAGCTCCGGTATGACGGCCGCCTTCGACGCGATGACCGGCCCGCTGCTCAACCAGCTTCAGCAGATGAACGTGACCCGACCGGAGATCCGGCAGGATCTGGAGCAGGTCGTGGCCATCATCCGACCTGAGGTCGAGCAGAAGAAGCAGGAGATGATCGATACCACCGCGCGCATCTTCACGACCCGGATGACCGAGGCCGAGCTGAAGGAGGTTGCGGCCTTTTACAAGTCTCCGGTCGGCCAGAAATACGTGCTGATCCAGCCCGGCGTCCTCGACGACGTGGTCCGCGATCTCTCCGTCTGGTCGCAGCGGACCTCGGAGTTCATCATGAGTCGTGCCCGCCAGGAAATGGGCAAGCGCGGACATCAGCTGAACTGAGGTTCTGCCCATTCACTTCCCAGTGCAAGGAAAGCCCGACTTGCCGGGCTTTTTCATTGCGGGCGCCAACCCTTGCCGCTGCCAAGCTCAGCACTAGCATTGTCTCTGCAGGGCTTTCTCCTCAGGTTTGCCGGCCCGCATGCCGCGCGCCACCAATGGACGAAGCCTTTCCACCTCCCCGCCCGCAGGGCAGGGGCCTCAGAGGAGTGGGTCATGGCTGAAGACTGGGCTGCCGATGTCAAGAAATATGCTGCGAATGCCGACGATAAGGCGATTGCCGGTATCGTTCGATACCTCGGCATTGCATTGCAGAACCGCGACTCCGCACTCGTCTCTTTCTCGGACAAGGAGGAGCTTGCTCGTGTGCGCGACAATTTCCTGAAGAAGAAGCTCGGGCTGACGGCATCGGACGCCGAACTCGATCAGGCCGTTCTCGCGGTCGGGGAAAAGCTCAAAGGCGACCGCAGCAAGAACCGGGTGACGGTTTATTACCTGCTGGCCGAACAATTCGGAAAGCTATCAGCCTTCTCATCGTAGACCGCTTACGACCCTCCTAAGGCCGCTGTGCTCCTCGCCCTCAATGAAGGGCGAGGAGGGGTTCGTGCAATGCGAGATTAATCCTCGACAGCCTTGAACCGGCTCAATCCCTTCAGGAAGAAGGGCAGGAGCAGGGCGATCAGGGCAATGACGAGCAGCGTCGCCGAGATCGGGCTCTGCAGCAGCACCATCGGATCGCCGAGGCTGATCGACAGCGCCCGGCGCAGCTGGCTCTCCGCGATCGGTCCCAGGATCAATCCGACGACGACCGGAGCGATGGGGAAGTCGAACCGCCGCATCAGGAAACCGAGCACGCCGAAGATCGTCAGCATGATGAGTTCCACCGGCGACGGATTGGCCGCGATGGTGCCCATGGTGGCGAAGACCAGAATGCCCGCATAGAGCCAGGGCTGCGGAATCTTCAGGAGACGGACCCAGAGGCCGACCAGCGGCAGATTCAGCACCAGCAGCATGACGTTGGCGATGAACAGGCTGGCGATCAGGCCCCAGACCAGTTTCGGCTGGTCGGCAAAGAGCAGCGGGCCTGGGTTGAGGCCATATTGCTGGAAGCCCGCCAGCATCATGGCCGCCGTGGCCGAGGTGGGAAGGCCGAGCGTCAGCAGAGGCACGAGGGTGCCGGCAGCGGCCGCGTTGTTGGCGGCTTCGGGGCCGGCCACGCCCTCGATGGCGCCCTTGCCGAATTCCTCAGGATGCTTCGTCAGGCGCTTCTCGGTCGAATAGGACAGGAAGGTCGGAATCTCTGCGCCACCCGCGGGAAGCGCACCGATCGGGAAGCCGAAGGCGGTGCCGCGCAGCCAGGGCTTCCATGAGCGCTTCCAGTCCTCCTTTGTCATCCAGAGAGAGCCGCGGACGGCTTCGAGCTTCTCCTCGTGAACGTGGCGGCGCGAGGCCACATAGAGCGCCTCGCCCACAGCAAAGAGGCCAACCGCCAGGGTCGTCACCTCGATATTGTCGTAGAGCTCCGGAATGCCGAAGCTCAGGCGCGACTGGCCAGAGAGAATGTCGATGCCGACAAGGCCGAGCAAGAGGCCGATGGCCAGGCTGGTCAGGCCGCGTACAGGCGAATCGCCGAAGGTGGCCGAGACGGTCACGAACGCGACGCACATGAGGGCGAAGTAATCCTCGGGTCCGAAGCTGACCGCGATATCGACGAGATAGGGCGCCAGGAAGGTCAGGCCGAGGGTAGCGACGGTCCCGGCAACGAAGGAGCCGATGGCCGCCGTGGCCAGCGCCGGGCCGCCGCGTCCGGCCTTGGCCATCTTGTTGCCTTCGAGCGCGGTCGCCATGGAGGCGCTTTCGCCGGGTGTATTGATCAGGATGGCCGTGGTTGAGCCGCCATACATGCCGCCATAATAGATGCCGGCGAACATGATGATTGATCCGCCTGGATCGAGCTTGAAGGTGATCGGCAGGAGCAGGGCCACGGTGAGCGCCGGGCCGATGCCAGGCAGAACGCCGACGGCGGTGCCGAGAAGAACGCCGATGAGCGCGAACAGCAGGTTCATCGGCTGGATGGCGACGGCAAGGCCGCTCGCAAGGGAGGCAAAGGCTTCCATGACAGGCCTCAGAATAGACGTTCAAGCGGCCCGGCCGGCAGGGACAGGGTCAGGAGCTTGGCGAAGAGCACATAGATGAAGACGGCAATCACCGCGCCGATCAGGAGATCGGTGAGGAAGGCGCGACGACCGAAGGCCGCTGAGGTCGTAGCGAACAGGATCGCCGTACCGATCATGAAGCCGCCGCCGATGGCGATGAGGATGATCAGGCAGGCGAGCCCACCAAGGATCAGGACAATCGGCTTCCAGTCGAGGTGGTCGCGGGCGGGCAAGTCGCCGCGCAGGGCGCCGATGGCGTTGCCGATGGTCAAGAGCGCAAGGCCTATCGAGACGATGACGGGCATCACCTTCGGGCCGAGGTCATAGGGAGAGAGAATCTGCAGCTTGGACATGTCCCACCAGACCACGCCGGCGAGGACAAGAAGAATGAGTGCGATGACGAGGCCTGCCACGTCGATGCGCCGCTGGGGAGATGGTGCCATGGAACGTCCCAAAAAAGAAGCGCCGCGCTCCGAGAACGCGGCGCTTCCATCGGCCTTTAACTTGAAATTTAAGACTTCACCAGCCCCACCGCAGTGAGCACTTCTTTCGTGCGGGACTGCTCGTCGGCCAGAATCTTAGTGAAGGCATCGCCGGAGATGTAGGCGTTTTCCCAGCCCTTGGCCTTCAGGATTTCCTGCCATTCCTTCGACTGGGCCATCTTGTCCATGGCGTCCGTCAGGGCCTTCTTCTGATCGGCGGAGATGCCTGGAGGGGCAACGACGGCGCGCCAGTTGGCGATCTCGAGATCGATGCCCTGCTCCTTGATGGAGGGCACGTCCACATTGGCCGTCTTGGTGGCTGAGGTCAGGCCGATGAGGCGCAGCTTGCCTGCCTTCACCTGGCTCTCGAACTCGCCATAGCCCGAAATACCCGCCGTCACCTTGCCGCCGAGGATCGCTGCCAGAGCCTCGCCGCCGCCGGAGAACGGAATGTAGTTGATCTTGGTCGGATCGGCGCCCGCTGCCTTGGCGAAGAGGGCAGCCGCGATATGGTCGACGCCGCCGGCCGAGCCTCCGGCCCAGGTCACCTTGGCCGGATCGGCCTTGATGGCCGCGGCGAGATCCTTGGCGTTCTTGATCGGCGAGTCGGCCGGAACCACGATCGCTTCGTATTCGGTCGTCAGGCGCGCGATGGGCGTCGTCTGTTCGAGGGTGATGGGCGACTTGTTGGTCAGGAGCGCGCCCACCATCACGTAGCCCATGACCATGAGCTGATGGCCGTCGCCCTTGGAATTGTTCACGAGCTGGGCGATGCCGATGGAGCCGCCGGCGCCGGGAACGTTGGTGACCTGTACGCTCTTGGCGATGCCGGACTGGGTCAGGGCCTGCTGCATGGAGCGGGCTGTCTGGTCCCAACCGCCGCCTGGCGCTGCCGGAGCCATGATCTTGAGCTCCATCTGAGCTGCAGCCGATGTCACGAATCCTGCCACGGCCGCCGCAGCGAGAGCGCTGCGCCAAAGACCTTTACGGAACTGGCTCATAAGTTTCCTCCCTTGACGCTGAAAATCGGGTCAGCGCGTCCGGGGCAGACCCTAATGAGGGAACGCGGGAGCGGCAAGCGGCTTGCTTCTTTATCGCTGTTGAACCTTCGCGTAAGAGCTTCACTCTCAGGCGGACAGCCATGTGCCCGAAGCAGGGCTGGCGGGCGACTTCGTCCGAAACCGTCACTATATGAATGATCAAGTTTACAGAATTGAGCGGAGACCGCGCCATGTCCTCATTCGACGTTGACCTATTCGTGATCGGAGGCGGATCCGGCGGTGTTCGCGCGGCGCGTATCGCGGCGAACTACGGCGCGAAGGTCATGCTGGCCGAGGAAGACCGGCTCGGCGGAACCTGCGTCATCCGCGGCTGCGTGCCGAAGAAGCTGATGGTCTATGCCAGCCGTTTCGCCGACGATTTCCACGATGCGGAAGGCTTCGGCTGGAGCGTCGGCGAGACGCGCTTCGACTGGGCGACTCTGATCCGCAACAAGGATAAGGAGATCGACCGGCTCGAGAGCATCTATCGGGCCAACCTGGAAAAGGCGGGCGTCGAAATCGTCGACAGTCGGGCCGTGATCGAGGATGCGCATACGGTCCGCCTGCTCAAGTCCGGCGCGCGCATCCGCGCCCGCTACATCCTGGTGGCGGTTGGCGCCCATCCGACCTTGGAGCCAGCTATTCCGGGCGGGGAACTCGGCATCACGTCCAACGAGGTCTTCCATCTCGAGAGCCTGCCGAAGCGCATCCTTGTGGTCGGCGGCGGCTATATCGCCGTCGAGTTCGCCGGCGTCTTCGCCGGTCTCGGCAGCGAGGTCACGCTCCTGCACCGGGGCGACAAGCTCCTGCGCGGATTCGATGATGATGTGCGGGAGGCGCTCGGCGAAGCCTACATTCAGCGCGGAATCAACGTTGCCCTGAACAGGACGGTGACGCAGCTCGCCAAGACGTCGGACGGCATCGCCGCGACCCTGTCCGACGGCTCCGTGCTGACGGTCGATCAGGCTCTCGTCGCCACGGGACGGCGTCCGAACACGAAAGGGCTCGGGCTGGAGAATGCGGGCATCACCCTCGACGAGGTCGGTGCCATTCCGGTCGACGGCTATTCGCAGACGATCATTCCTTCCATCTATGCCGTGGGCGACATCACCAACCGGGTCAATCTGACCCCCGTCGCCATCCGCGAGGGGCATGCCTTCGCGGACACGGTGTTCGGGGCTAAGCCGACCATCGTGGACCACGACCTGATCCCCACGGCCGTCTTCTCGACCCCCGAGATCGGCGTGATCGGCTGCGGTGAGGCGGTCGCACGGGCGGTTTATGGCGAGATCGACGTCTACAAGACTGCCTTCAGGCCGATGAAGGCCACGCTCTCGGGCGGGAAAGACCGAGTCTTCATGAAGCTCATCGTCGACAAGGCGACCGACAAGGTCGTGGGCGTCCACATCATGGGACACGACGCGGGCGAGATGATCCAGCTTGCTGGCATCGCCGTCACCATGGGCGCCACCAAGGCCGATTTCGACCGCACCGTCGCGGTTCACCCAACGGCGGCCGAAGAGCTGGTCACCATGCGCACCCCTGTGGTGGTCAAGAAGCCGGTGGCGGTGGGATAATGGTGTTGAAATTGATCTTGAGAGACCTGAAGCCATGACTCTCCTGGAAGCCTATGTCCACTTCGGCATCCCGGTCATCGCCGTGGCGATGGGGTTTGGCGCCCTCTGGATGTCCCGGCGCGAGAACCTTCAGCGCCACGCACGCTGAGGAACACTTTTCCCATTTCGCAGGATTCAAGATAAAATTGGGATGCTCGCAGCATGCGGTCTCCGAATGCGCGGCGTCTCTCTAACGCACTCGCCTTTTTGTTTATGTCGTGTATAGGTGCCCGTTCGTGCCGCTTGTTGCGGTGAACGATGAGGATATTTGAGAAAGGACACGGGGGTAAGGGTCATGACCGAGCGGTGGACGCCCGATAGCTGGAGAAACAAGCCGATCCAGCAGGTTCCGGCCTATCCGGACCTTGAGGCACTCGAGAGCGTCGAGCAGCAGCTCGCCGGCTTTCCCCCGCTCGTTTTTGCAGGCGAGGCCCGCAAACTGAAGCGGACACTCGGTAAGGTCGCCAAGGGCGAGGCCTTCCTGCTCCAGGGCGGCGATTGCGCCGAGAGCTTCGCAGAGCATTCGGCCGACAACATCCGCGATTTCTTCCGCCTCTTCCTCCAGATGGCCGTGGTGCTGACCTATGCGGGCGGCTCGCCGGTCGTGAAGGTCGGCCGTGCGGCCGGCCAGTTCGCCAAGCCGCGCTCGGCCCCGACGGAGACTATCGACGGTGTCGAGCTGCCGAGCTACCGCGGCGACATCATCAGCGACATCGCCTTCACCCCGGAGGCCCGCACGCCGGATCCGCGCCGCCAGCTCATGGCTTACCGCCAGTCGGCCGCGACGCTCAACCTGATCCGCGCCTTCGCTACCGGCGGCTACGCGAACCTTGAGAATGCCCATCGCTGGATGCTCGGCTTCGTGAAGGATTCGCCGCAATCCTCCCGCTACAGCGAGTTGGCCGAGCGCATCACCGAGAGCCTGAACTTCATGCGGGCCATCGGCATCGATCCCGAGACGCATCCCGAGATGCGCTCGACGGATTTCTACACCAGCCACGAGGCTCTGCTGCTCGGCTACGAGGAGGCCATGACCCGCGTCGATTCCACGACCGGCGACTGGTATGCCACCTCGGGCCACATGCTTTGGATTGGCGACCGCACCCGCCAGGTCGACCACGCCCATGTGGAATACATGCGCGGCATCAAGAATCCGATCGGCCTCAAATGCGGCCCGTCGCTCTCGCCGGATGGGCTGCTCAAGCTCATCGACACCCTCAATCCCGAGGACGAGGCCGGCCGCCTCACCCTGATCTGCCGCTTCGGCGCGGACAAGGTGGGCGATCACCTGCCGGGTCTCATCCGCGCGGTGCAGCGGGAAGGGCGCACGGTCGTGTGGTCCTGCGATCCGATGCATGGCAACACCATCAAGGCGGCCTCGGGCTACAAGACCCGGCCGTTCGAGCGGGTCATGGGCGAGGTCCAAGACTTCTTCGCCATCCATCAGGCCGAAGGCACCCATGCCGGCGGTATCCATCTGGAGATGACCGGCAAGAATGTGACGGAATGCACCGGTGGCGCCCGCGCGCTCACCGATGCAGACCTGCGCGACCGGTACCACACCTATTGCGATCCGCGCCTCAACGCTGAGCAGGCGCTCGAAATCGCCTTCCTGACCTCGGAGCTCATCAAGCGGGAGCGCCAATCAAGGGAACTACCGTCCGCCCTGGCGGCGGAATGAACGACTGGGCTGATTAAGAAAAAGGGGCGCCAAAAGCGTCCCTTTTTCTTTACGCATACGCAACTCTACTCGTATTCGCTATCAGCTCAGATAGCCCATGAAGAAGAGAATAAGAATGATCGGCAGCGGAATGCCGATGAGCCAGAGCAGGCCGCCTTTCAACATGTCAGTCTCCCAGTGTTTCGTGTGGAAACAACGAACTGAACTGTTGCAGGTTCCCATAAAGCTTGAGCTTTGCCGAAGTTATTGAAGCGCGAAATTCAATCCGCCGCGAGACCTATGCAAAGGCACCGGATCAGCCTTGCCCGATGAGCGTTTAAGAGTTCATGGGAAAGCTTTACCCTTGCATTGCTGCGCCCTCGGTGGCGCGCTAAGTCACTGGTGCCATGGCTCAGAACACGCTCAAGATCGCGCTCGCGCAACTCAACCCCATCGTCGGCGATGTGGCCGGCAACGAAGAGAAGGCGCGGGTAGCCCGCGCGGAAGCGGCCCGGCTCGGGGCCGATCTCGTGATGTTCGCCGAGCAGTTCCTTGCGGGCTATCCCGCCGAGGACCTCGTGCTGAAGCCCGCCTTTCAGGATTCCTGCCGCGCCGCTCTCGAACGGCTCGCCCGTGAGACGGCGGATGGCGGTCCCGGCGTGCTCATCGGCCTGCCATGGCGGGAAGGTGGTGAGCTCTACAATGCCTATGCGCTGCTCGACGGCGGCGCTATCTCCGTGCGTTTCAAGGTCGATCTGCCGAATTACGGCGTCTTCGACGAGAAGCGCAATTTCGCGGCCGGGCCTCTGCCAGGGCCGGTGAATTTCCGCGGCATCCGCTTAGGCCTTCCAATCTGCGAGGACATCTGGACCGGCGATGTGGTCGAATGTCTTGCCGAGACTGGCGCCGAGATGCTCCTCGTCCCTAATGGCTCGCCCTATTGGCGCGGCAAGACCGAGGAGCGGTTCAATATCGCGGCGGCCCGCGTGACCGAGAGCGGACTTCCGCTCGTCTATCTCAATCAGGTCGGCGGTCAGGACGAACTGGTCTTCGACGGCGCCTCCTTCGTGTTCAACGCCGATTGCTCTCTCGCCTGCCAGCTGCCCGCCAACGAGGAGATCGTCGCGCTCACCATCTGGGAAAAGGGCGAGGATGGCTGGGCCTGCCGCGACGCGCCCATCGTGACGGTGGAGGAGGGCGAGGAAGCGGATTATGCCGCCTGCGTTCTGGGCTTGCGGGACTATGTGAACAAGAATCGTTTCCCCGGCGTGGTGCTGGGTCTGTCCGGCGGCATCGATTCCGCTATCTGCGCCGCCATGGCGGTGGATGCGCTTGGGCCTGAGCGGGTGCATTGCGTGATGTTGCCCTACCGCTACACCTCGGGCGAGTCGCTCAAAGATGCGGAGGAATGCGCCAAGGCCCTCGGCGTTCGCTACGACATCCTGCCGATTGCTGAGCCCGTCGAGGGTTTCGAGGCCTCGTTGCAGCCTCTGTTCGCGGGCCGGGAGCGCGACATCACGGAGGAGAACCTCCAGAGCCGCGCCCGCGGCACCATCCTCATGGCGATCTCGAATAAGTTTGGCGCCATGGTGGTGACGACCGGCAACAAGTCGGAAATGTCGGTCGGCTACGCTACGATCTACGGCGACATGAACGGCGGCTTCAACCCGATCAAGGATCTCTACAAGATGGAGGTCTATCGCATTTCAGCCCTGCGCAACCGTTGGAAGCCGAAGGGGGCGCTGGGACCGGACGGCATCGTCATCCCCGAGAACATCCTGACCAAGGCGCCTACGGCTGAACTGCGCGAGAACCAGAAGGATCAGGATTCGCTGCCGCCTTACGAGGATCTCGACGAGATCCTGCGCGGCCTCGTGGAGGAGGAGCTTCGCGTTTCCGAGATCGTCGCGAAGGGCTACGACCGCGAGGTCGTTAAGAAAGTGGAGCGGCTGCTCTACATCGCCGAATACAAGCGCCGTCAGGCTGCACCCGGCGTGAAGGTCACCCGCAAGAATTTCGGCCGCGACCGCCGCTATCCCATTATCAACCGCTACCGCGATCAGGGATTGGAGGCGCACCAGAAGGATGAGGCGCTCGAGCGCGCCATCGGCAAGCCGCGCACTGGTTCGATGGATGTGTGATCTTTCCTTCCCGGCGCCCCCTTGCGCCGCGGTGCGCGCTTCGCCATAGCATCTGCATGTCCAAGCCCATCGTTCGCTTTGCCCCGTCCCCGACCGGGCACATCCATATCGGCAACACACGCGTTGCCCTGCTCAACGCGCTCTATGCGCGGCGGGAGGGCGGCACCTTCATCCTGCGCTTCGACGATACGGACGTGGCGCGGTCGAGGAAGGAATATGCGGATTCCATCGAAGCCGATCTGCACTGGCTCGGCATCCCGCCCGATGTGATCGTGCGCCAGTCGGACCGGTTCGACCTGTATGATGCCGCCGTCGAGCGGCTGAAGGCGGTCGGCCGCCTTTACCCCTGCTACGAGACGCAGGAGGAGCTGGAATTCCGCCGCAAGCGCCAGCTCGCCCGCGGCCTGCCGCCGATCTACGATCGGGCCGCCCTCAAGCTCACGGACGAGGATCGGGCGAAGCTCGAACAGGAGGGGCGCCGGCCCCATTGGCGCTTCCGGCTCGAGCCCACAAACGTGACCTGGGAAGACCTCGTGCGCGGCCATTGCCATGTGGATTGCAGCTCGCTGTCCGATCCGGTGCTGGTGCGCGAGGACGGGACCTACCTCTACACCCTGCCGTCGGTGGTGGACGACATCGAGCTTAACGTGACCCATGTGATCCGCGGCGAGGATCACGTCACCAACACGGCGGTGCAGATCCAGATCTTCGAGGCTCTGGGTGCTGACGCTCCCACTTTTGCCCATCACAGCCTGCTGATCACGGCGAGCGGCGAGGGCCTGTCCAAGCGTCTCGGGCACCTCTCGATCAAGGGCCTGCGCGATGCCGGGCTTGAGCCGCAGTCGGTAGCTTCGCTCGCCGTGCTGGTCGGCTCCGCGGAGGCCGTGCGTCCGGTGGCCGATCTCAACGAACTCGCCCGCCTGATCGATTTCTCCCACATCTCCCGCGCGCCGGCGAAATTCGACGAGAGCGAGCTGGAGCACCTGAATGCCCGCCTCATCCACGAGATGCCATACGGGGCCGCGCGGGAGCGCCTCGCGCAGCTCGATGCGGATGCCGGCGAAGCCTTCTGGCTCGCAGTGCGCGGCAACCTGACGAAGGTCCGGGATGCGGTCGAGTGGGCGAAGGTCGTGCGCGGTCCGGTAACGCCGGTGATCGAGGACAAAGCCTTCATCGAGGCGGCCACGGCCGTTCTGCCCGCGGAGCCATGGGATGCTTCGACCTGGAAGGCTTGGACGGAGGCCGTGAAGACCGCCACCGGCGTGAAGGGCAAAGCCCTGTTCATGCCGTTGCGCCTCGCGCTCACCGGGCTCGATCACGGGCCGGAGCTGGGAGCGCTGCTTCCTCTGATCGGACCTGAGCGCGCGAAGGCGCGGCTATCGGGGCAGGCGGCGTAATCGCGCCCAAACGTTATTCTCGTCATGCCCGCACTTGTTGCGGGCATCCACGTCTTTGAACCACCGCGCCATCAAGGCGTGGATGGCCGGGACAAGCCCGGCCATGACGACGTGGCGAAACCTTAAGCCTTGATCTTGTACCCCGTCCTGAAAATCCACCAGACGGCGGCGAGGCAGGTCAGCATGAATATAAGCGTCATGGTGAGGCTGATGCCTACGCCCACATCGGCGACGCCAAAAAAACTCCAGCGGAAGCCGCTCACCAGATAGACCACTGGGTTGAAGAGCGCGACCGTCTGCCAGAAGGGCGGCAGCATGTTGATGGAATAGAAGCTGCCGCCGAGGAAGGCGAGAGGCGTCACGATCATCAGCGGGACGACCTGCAGCTTCTGGAAGCTGTCGGCCCAGATGCCGATGATGAAGCCGAAGAGGCTGAAGGTGACGGAGGTTAGCACCAGGAAGGCGATCATCCAGAAAGGATGCTCGATGGAGAAATCCACGAAGAGCCGTGCGGTGATGAGGATGATGGTGCCGATGATCACCGACTTGGTGGCGGCGGCTCCCACATAGCCGATCACCGTCTCGACCGCCGAGATGGGCGCGGACAGAAGCTCGTAGATGGTGCCCGTGAATTTCGGCATGTAGATGCCGAATGAGGCGTTCGAGATGCTCTCCGTCAGGATGGAGAGCATGATCAGGCCCGGCACGATGAAGGCGCCGTAGCTCACGCCGTCGATATTGGCCATGCGCGATCCGATGGCGGAGCCGAAGACGATGAAATAGAGCGAGGTCGAGAGGACCGGCGAGGCGATGCTCTGCATCAGCGTGCGCCAGGTACGAGCCATCTCGAAAAGATAGATGGCCTTGATGCCGTAAAGGTTCATGGACGCCCCCTGACCAGGCTGACGAAGATCTCCTCGAGCGAAGACTCGGAAGTTTGCAGGTCCTTGAAGTCGATGCCGTGCTCGTTCAGGCGGCGCAGAAGTCCCGCGATGCCTGTTTCATGGGTTTGCGTGTCGAAGGTGTAGACGAGTTCGGTACCGTCGGCGGAGAGGTGCAGGCTTTCCGATTGCAGCTCGGGCGGCAGGGAGGAGAGAGGGTTCTGGAGGTGCAGAGTCAGCTGCTTCTGGCCGAGCTTCTGCATCAGGACATTCTTGTCCTCGACCAGGATGATCTCGCCCTTGCTGATCACCCCGATCCGGTCGGCCATCTCCTCGGCCTCTTCGATATAGTGGGTGGTCAGGATGATGGTGACGCCGTTCTCGCGCAGTCTCCGGACCATGTTCCACATGTCCCGCCGCAGCTCCACATCGACGCCGGCGGTCGGCTCGTCGAGGAACAGGATTTTGGGCTCGTGCGACAGGGCTTTGGCGATCATCACGCGACGCTTCATGCCGCCGGAAAGGGTCATGATCTTGCTGTCGCGTTTCTCCCACAGGGAGAGGTCCTTCAGGATCTTCTCGATATAGGCCGGGTTGGGCTTCTTGCCGAAGAGCCCCCGGCTGAACGTCACCGTCGCCCAGACGCTTTCGAAGGCGTCGGTGGTGAGTTCCTGCGGAACGAGGCCGATCTTGGTGCGTGCGGCCCGGTAATCTCGGATGATGTCATGGCCATCGGCCATGACATGGCCTGTGCTCGGGTTGACGATCCCGCAGACGATGCTGATCAGCGTCGTCTTGCCGGCACCGTTGGGGCCGAGCAGCGCGAAGATCTCGCCTCGGCGAATCTCCATGTCGATCGTCTTCAAGGCTTGGAAGCCCGATGCGTAGGTCTTGCTGAGGCCAGAGACAGCAATAATCGGATCGGACGCGCCCGTGGGCCGGGGCATCTCAAGGGAATCGAGCGGTTTCATGCCGGGGGTAATAGCATGACGGGGAGCGATGCGGAATGTGTACGAAATTGACACCCGCCACCGTCATCCCCGGGCTTGTCCCGGGGATCCACGTCTTTATCCCGCTGTGGTTCCTAAGACGTGGATGGCCGGGACAAGCCCGGCCATGACGCGAGAGGTGTTAATCCAAACAATCAATTCTGAGCGTGAGGAACCGGGATCAGGTTGGGGGCGATCACGCGCACGGTCTTCTTCTGGCCGTTGCCGGCGACGACCTCCTGCTTCGAGCCTTCGCCCTGGCTGACCACGGCGTTGGTCTCGATCGATTGCGGACCGATACCGGCTGATTCCTTGCTCGCGGTCGGAGCGGCAGCAGCGATCTCGGCGGCTTCCTTGGTCTCCTCATCGGCCTTCTTGTCGGCGGCCTTGCGGGCGGCCTGCACCTTCGGCCGGGACAGCTCCTCCGCCTTCTCGGCGGTCACGATCATGTCGCCCTTGCGCTGCTCGAGCATGCTCTCCGCCTTGCGCAGAACCACGGCCCAGCTCTCATCCTGCTTCTTGCAGGCGCAGCTCTCGTCGAAGGTCTTGCGGAACTTGAAGGCGTTCGCCAGCGACGTATAGGCCTGGTTCGTCGAGAGCGAGGCGGCGCGGTTGAGGCCGCTGTCGCCGCCCGGATAGGCAAAAGCCAGGGTTTCTGTGCCGGGGCAAAGAGACTGGCACATCTCGTTGGCGCTCTGTCCGCCGCCCGGGGGCGTGGTGAGCGGGAAGAAGGATCCGTCGCAGGTCTTGACGCAGATCAGGCGCCCGCCACCGAGGGAGGGCGGTCCGTCATCGGCGATGATCGGCTGTCCCTCCGGCATGATCTGCTGCTGCTGTTGCTGACGCGGGGCGCCGAACAGCGATTCGAAAAAGCCGCGAGGCTGGTCGGTGGAGCAGGTCTGCTGGATGGCGACCTGCAACTGCCGGCGGCGGGCCTCGATCTGGCCTGCATCAAGGGACTGCGAGGCAAGGCGGGCATAGCCGCCCTCGAGCTGGCGGATCTGCTGGGCGATCGAGCCGCATTCGGCCGGGGCCGGGCCGGAGAGGAACCCAAGGGGGCCGCGCTCGCAGCCGATATTGCGATAGTAGCCGACGAGACGGTTGATCTCAGCCCGCTGGGCCTGCATCTGGCCGCTCGGCGCGCTTCCGCCGCTGCGCTCCAGGGAGGCCAGTTCAGCCTGGAACCGCTGGCACTGCGCCGACTGGGCATAGGCGGCCTGGCCGGCGGCCAGGAAGGCCGTCACGGCGATGAGGGAGCGGAGAAAAGATGTCTTTGCCATAGAGCTGATCGCAGAACCGGTCCGTTGCGGCGTCAAATGCCTGGGGAGGCTCGTCATGTGCCGCTGGAATTTGACCCTATTGTGATTAACGCCTTGCCGCCTTTCGGGGAAGCTGTCTAGCTTTCACGGAACAGCGACTCCGAAAAGAGATCCAGCATGTACTCTCATACGACTATCGGAGCAAACGACCTCGACCGGGCGAAAGGCTTCTACGACGCCGTGCTGGCGCCCCTTGGGTTGGAGGTTCGCTATTCGGGAGACGACATCATCGGCTGGGGTTTGCCCGGCGGGCGGCCGCAATTCCTGATCGTCCGCCCCTTCGATGGCGGAGAGCCCAGCGTCGGCAACGGCTCCATGATCGCGCTGCTGGCCGCGAAGCGCAGCCTTGTCGATGCCTGTTATGCCGCCGCCATGAAACAGGGCGGGACGGATGAGGGCGCCCCGGGCCTAAGGCCCCAATACCATCGCAACTATTACGGGGCTTACTTTCGCGATCTCGATGGCAACAAGATCTGCATCGTCAGCCATCACGCCGAATAGGCTCTCGTCAAAGGCCAAAACCATCCCCACATGACAGCGTAAGCGTGGGAGTTGAATGGAAGATGATTGCTCGAATCGCTTTGGCCTTGGCCCTGGCCCTGACGATGGGTGCCGTCACCGGTGCCGCCGCTCAGGAGCCTGACCTGATTTTCAAGAAATCGACGGTCTGGCGGGCGCTGACTCCGGATGACAAGCTCGCGGTCTATGGGATCGACGATCCCGTGGTCGAAGGCGTGGCTTGTCATTACACGACCCCGGAGCGCGGCGGCATTTCCGGCACCTTCGGCGTCGCCGAGGAGGTCTCCGACATCTCGCTCTCCTGCCGGCAGGTCGGCCCGGTTAAGTTCAAGCAGAAATTCGGCCAGGGCGACGTGGTGTTCAGCGAGCGCCGGTCGCTGATCTTCAAGAAGATGCAGATCGTTCGCGGCTGCGATGCGAAGCGGAACACCCTGGTCTACATGGTCTATTCGGACCGGCCCATCGAGGGTTCGCCCAAGAACTCCACCTCGACCGTTCCGCTGATGCCCTGGGGCACGGAAGTGCCGGCGAAATGCGGGGAATGGCTGAAGTAAGCTGCGCCGCCCTCATCAGCCCTCGTTCAGCAGCAGCCTTGCTGCGGTCACCCACATGATCAGCCCGATGGCAACGTCGAGAATGCGCCATGTGACGGGCCGGGCGAAGAGTGGCTTCAGCAGACGGGCACCGAAGCCGAGGGACAAGAAGAAGGCGAAGGAAGCCAGCATGGCGCCTGCCGCAAACCATCCTTTCCCCTTCTCGAACTGCGTCGAGATCGAGCCGATCAGGACCAGCGTATCGAGATAGACATGCGGGTTGAGCCAGGTCAGGGCGAGGCAGGTAAGAAGCACCCGGCTGAGGCTTTCAGGTGCCGCCTCGGACGGCCTTAAGGAGGCGGACCCGAAAGCGGCTATGAAGTTGCGCGCGCCATAGGCGAGCAGGAACGCGGCACCGCCATAAAGCAGAACCGTCTCGGCCCAGGGCACGCGTGCGCTGAGTTGCGCGAAGCCGGAAACGCCGGCCAGGATGAGCACCGCATCCGAGAGCGCGCAGGTGAGACACACCGCGAGCACATGCTCGCCGCGCAGTCCGATGCGCAGCACGAAGGCGTTCTGGGCGCCGATGGCGAGGATGAGGCTAAGGCAGAGCAGAAAGCCTGCGAGAAAAGGAGCGATCATGTCGATTTTCCAAGGAGTCGACGCTTCCTAGCTCCGGCCTTAGGATTAGGATAGTTAAAGTCTCTGATCTCAATTTAGTAAAACTAATCCAATGCTGGATTACGCTCTCCTTTCCGCTTTAGCGGCAGTGGTCCGAACTGGCAGCTTCGAGCGCGCGGCGGAGCAGCTCAATGTGACGCCTTCAGCTGTCTCCCAGAGGATCAAGCTGCTGGAGGAGCAGATCGGGACCGTTCTTGTCGTCCGGGGCCAGCCCTGTCTGGCGACTGAGGCTGGCCAGCACCTGTGCCAGCATGTGGAACAGGTCGCGCTGCTCGAAAGCTCCCTACGTCAGAATCTGCCTGGCCTGGAGCCCGAGAGCGGTCCGGTGACCCTGCGCATTGCCGTCAATGCCGATAGCCTTGCCACCTGGTTCATCCAGGCGATGGCCCAGACGGAGGGCTTCCTGTTCGATCTCGTGGTGGACGACCAGGACCACAGCGCCGAATGGCTGCGGCGCGGCGAGGTCGTGGCGGCCGTGACCTCCCACGGCAAGCCGATCCAGGGCTGCAATTGTTATCCTCTCGGCGCCTTGCGCTATCTCGCGACGGCTAGCCCGGGATTTGTGAAACGGTGGCTGCCGGATGGGCTGAACGAGCAATCGGCTGCCCGGGCGCCGTGTCTCGTCTTCAATCGGAAGGATCAGCTCCAGGCGCTTTGGCTTCGGCGAGCCCTTGGGGTCGACATCAGGCCGCCAGCCCACTGGCTGCCGTCATCGCAGGCCTTCGTGGATGCGGCTCACGCCGGATTGGGGTGGGGGATGAACATGGAAACGACGATTCAGGAGCATATTCGCTCAGGGCGCCTCGTGGCGCTCGAACCATCAGAGCCGCTGGAAGTGCCTTTGTTCTGGCAGCAGAGCCGGATCGTCGGTCCTCTGCTTGCCGATGTAACCCGGGCCGTTCTGACGACCGCCCGGGCCATGCTTTCGCCGATGCCGACTTAGTTCGAGCAGGTCACAGAGACCGGCCGTTCCTTGGAGTCGAGGGACGCCTTCTGGATGCTGCCCGTCACCTCGTCCGGGATGATCTGCCGATAGGAAACTGCCTTGACGTAGCCATGGGCCTCGCACCAAGCGTTTGCCACAACTTGGCCACAGGCCTGGTTTGTGATCAGGCATTCCGCAACGCCGTATCCGTCGGCGGCAGGAACCATGAAGGTCGCTTGGGTCGAAGAGGCCTTGGTGCCGTTGGGAAGCAGCGTCAGGGACGCGGCTGCAAGAAACACGACAGTACCCATTCCGAGCATGGTGAATGCGCGGCGCATCGAAGACCTCTTTGGTTGAACTCGTGCCATAATGTCACGAGTGTGCGTGAACAAAGCTCTAACGCGCTTGGCTGGAACGCGTTTCATGCGGCTGTGCAAATAAAATATGCTTATCAAATAGGAAACCTTGACGTCCCAAGGCTGAAAAGGCATTGATGGCTTCATGAACACGGCAACGATCCTCATTTCCGGGATTATTTGCGGCTAGCGCATTTCGCTGGCTGGAGCCGTCTCGTTCTCATTCCAAGATCGAAACCACCCTCCGGCCTGCGGCCTGACAGGGATTTGGTTTCATGGCGGCAAGCTTGAGGCTCTACAACACGCTGACCCGGTCGAAGGACGCTTTCGTTCCGATCGATCCTGAAAACGTGCGCCTCTACGTCTGCGGACCCACCGTTTACGACTACGCCCACATCGGCAACGCCCGCCCGATCATCGTCTTCGACCTTCTCTTCCGTCTGTTGAGGCATGTTTACGGTAAGGAAGCCGTCACGTATGTGCGCAATATCACCGATGTCGACGACAAGATTAACGCTCGCGCCGCCCGGGATTACCCGGATCTGTCGCACAACGAGGCCATCCGCGCCGTCACCAGCAAGACGGAAGAGCAGTTCCACGCCGATATCCGGGCGCTGGGCGTGCTCATGCCGGAGGACGTGAACGAGACGGGGAAGGCTTCGCGCTTCATCGAGCCCCGGGCGACCGAGCATATCGACGAGATGCGCATGATCATCGAGCGGCTGATCGCTCGCGGAGCGGCCTATGTAGCCGAGGAGCATGTGCTCTTCTCCGTCGCTGCCATGCAGCGCCTCTCGAACGTGCCCAAGTACGGCACCCTCTCCAAGCGCTCCCTGGACGAACTGCTCTCCGGCGCCCGCGTGGATGTGGCGCCCTACAAGCGCGACCCGATGGATTTCGTGCTCTGGAAGCCTTCGGGGCCACAGGATCCCGCATGGCCGTCGCCGGCCGGCATCGCGACGCCGGGTCGTCCGGGCTGGCACATCGAGTGCTCGGCCATGTCCTGGAAGCATCTGGTCCAGGCTTTCGAGACGCGGCTTTCATGCACCGATCCGACAGCTCGCGAGATCTTCGACATCCATGGCGGCGGCATCGACCTCGTCTTCCCGCACCACGAGAACGAGATCGCGCAGAGCTGCTGCGCCTTCGACACGCCGCGCATGGCCAATGTGTGGATGCACAACGGCTTCCTGCAGGTCGAAGGCGAGAAGATGTCGAAGTCCCTCGGCAATTTCTTCACCATCAACGAGCTGCTTCAGGATTGGCCCGGCGAGGTCTTGCGTTTCAACATGCTGCGCACCCATTACCGCCAGCCCATCGACTGGACGGTGAAGGGGCTCGAGGAAAGTGAGAAAACCCTCGACCGCTGGTACGAGCTGGCGGGCAGGGGAGAGACGGCTTTTCTCTCCGACCATATCGTCGATGCGCTCACGGACGATCTCAACACGCCGAAGATGTTGGCGGAGCTCCATGCTCTCGACGGACAGGGCGCTCATGAGGAACTCGGCGCAAATCTTCGTGCGCTCGGTTTCCTTCTCGAAGGAGCCGAGGTCTGGAAGGCGCGCAAGCAGGCTTCGCTCAGCGTCGATCCCGCACAGGTCGAGGCGCTGATCGCAGCCCGCAAGGAAGCACGCGCTGCCAAGAACTGGGCCGAGTCCGACCGCATCCGCGACGAGCTCGCGGCGCTGAATGTCGTCGTAAAGGACAACAAGGACGGCACGACCACCTGGGAAGTCGCGCGATGAGCGCTCTTATCCCCTCCACCGTCATCCCCGGGCTTGTCCCGGGGATCCACGTCTTTTCGGCGCTGCGGTTCCAAGACGTGGATGGCCGCAACAAGTGCGGCCATGACGTGCGTTGTAGCCTAACCGAGAGAAGGGCACGCTGATGGGACAGGCTTTGCCGAAACCGGGGCTTCGTCCTTTCCTGCCGGCAGATCTGCCGATCCTCGTCGACATCTATGAGGAGAGCATCGCGGAGCTGACGGGCGAGGATTACAGCGAGAGTCAGCAGGAAGCCTGGATTGCTCGTGCCGAGGACGATTCTTTCGCTCAGAGGCTGACACAGAGCCTCACGCTGATCGCGACCGTCGAGGGTTCTCCCGTCGGCTTCATCGCGCTCAAGGACAACGAACTGATCGACCTGTTCTACGTGCATCCGGCCGTGGCCGGGCAGGGGATCGGCACGATGCTCTACGATGCCATCGAGAAGCTTGCCGGCGCGCGCGGCGCGGCGCGCCTCGTGGCGGAGGTCAGCGACAATGCACTGCCCTTCTTCCAGAAGAACGGATTTCAGCCGCAGCGCCGCAACACGATGCCGCTTGGTGACGAATGGCTCGGCACCACCACCATGGAAAAGCGCCTGGCGCCGCAGGAAGACAGGAAGTTGTCGTCATGAGCCGTGAACGCGTCTATCTCTTCGACACCACCCTGCGCGACGGAGCGCAAACCACCGGCGTCGATTTCTCCCTAGAGGACAAGAAGGCGATCGCCACGCTCCTCGACAAACTCGGCATCGATTACGTGGAAGGCGGCTATCCGGGGGCGAACCCGCTGGATACCGCCTTTTTTTCTGAGAAGCGCACGAAGAACGCCAAGTTCACCGCTTTCGGCATGACGAAGCGGGCTGGGCGTTCCGTCTCCAACGATCCCGGCGTCGCGGCTTTGCTTGAGGCTGAGGTCGATGCGATCTGCTTTGTCGCGAAATCCTGGGACTATCATGTGCGCGTTGCGCTCGAGACGACGCCGGAAGAAAACCTTGCCGGCATTCATGAAAGCGTCGAGGCCGCCCGTGCGAGGGGTCGTGAGGTGCTCGTCGATTGCGAGCATTTCTTCGACGGCTACAAGGCCAATCCCGATTACGCCCTGTCCTGTGTGAAGACGGCCTACGAGGCTGGGGCGCGCTGGATCGTGCTCTGCGACACCAATGGCGGCACGCTGCCTCACGAGGTGACGGAGATCGTCACGGTGGTGACGAAAGTGGTGCCGGGCGCGCATGTCGGCATCCATGCGCATGACGATTGCGGCTGCGCGGTCGCCAATTCCCTTGCTGCGGTTGAGGCAGGTGCACGTCACATTCAGGGCACGCTCAACGGCCTCGGTGAGCGCTGCGGCAACGCCAATCTCATCACGCTTATCGGCGCCCTGAAGCTGAAGGATGGCTATGCCGCCCGCTTCGATCTCGGCGTCACCGAAGATTCACTGAGCCAGCTCACCCATGTCTCGCGGCAGGTGGATGAGATCCTCAACCGACAGCCGAACCGCCATGCGCCTTTCGTGGGCTCGAGCGCCTTCGCGACGAAGGCCGGCATCCATGCCTCCGCCGTGCTGAAGGATCCGCGCACCTACGAGCATGTGGAGCCGGAAGTCGTTGGCAATGTGCGAAAAGTCCTGGTCTCGGATCAGGGCGGGCAGTCGAACATTCTCGCCGAACTGAAGCGCTGCGGCTTTGAGCTCGAAAAGGGCGATCCACGCATTGCGCGTGTGCTTGATGAAGTGAAGCGCAAGGAGGCGCAAGGCTTCGCCTTCGAGGGCGCGGACGCGTCATTCTATGTGCTGGTCAAGCGCATGCTGGGCGAAGTGCCGGCTTTCTTCGACGTGGAGCGCTTCTCCGTCAACGTGGAGCGCCGCTTCAACGCGGTCGGCGAACTCGTCACCGCCTCGGAAGCCATTGTGAAGGTGCGCGTGGGCGACGAGGTGCTGATCTCGGCCGCCGAGGGCAATGGTCCGGTGAACGCTCTCGACGTGGCTTTGCGCAAGGATCTCGGCAAGTATCAGCACCTGATTCAGGATCTGGAGCTTGTGGACTATAAAGTGCGCATCTATCAGGGCGGTTCGGACGCCGTCACGCGCGTGCTGATCGAGTTCATGGACGGCTCCGGCGAACGCTGGACCACCATCGGCGTCTCGGCCAACATCATCGACGCTTCGTTCCAGGCGCTGACGGATTCGATGGTCTACAAGCTTCTGAAGGGCGGCGCTTCGCTTTGACGCGAGGCGCGTTCTCCCTTCCCCTTGTGGGGAGGGGGCAAGGGTGAGGATGTGAGCGGTGGCCAATCCACGTGTGGCGCCGACACCCCCACCTCCAACTCCTTCCTACAAAGGAGGAGAGTTCCAGTGCTCTCTGGATCCTCTTCGAGACGCAGCCTGACGGCTGCTCCTCAGGATGAGGCGGGTGTGTGAATTTATCTGTCGCTGAAATCGAACCTGCTCCAGGCGTCCCATGAACATCTCGATCCTGCTGCCGCTCTTAGGGATCCTCCTGGGCGGCATATTTCTCTCCTCTCAGGCACCCATTAATGCGGCGCTGGCTCGATCTCTCGGCGATCCGGTGCTGGCGGCCTGTGTCTCGTTCGGAATCGGCTTCGTCATTCTGGCGGCGAGCAGCGTCTTTCGCGGCGCATGGCCGTCCGGCGCTGCCGTTGCGGCGGCGCCCTGGTGGTCCTGGTTCGGCGGCTTTCTCGGCGCCTTCTATGTTGCCGTCGTGATCTGGGGTGTGCCGCAGCTCGGTGTCGTCAGCACCGTGGCCGCATTGATCCTGGGACAGGTCGCGGCCGCCTTGGTGCTCGATGCGGTGGGAGCCTTCGGCCTTCCCGTGCAGCCGATCACCTGGCAGCGGCTTCTCGCAGCCGCCATGATCCTGGGCGGGCTCGTTCTGTCCCGCGTAGGGTAAGAACCTCAGAAGTGGCTTTCGATGGCCTCATCGTTGCTTACGATCCCGACGCGCCGAGCAGCGTTCTCGAGCATCGGAATAACCTCTTCGACCCGCTCGGCCACGAGGTAGTTGAGTTCCAGGCCGGGGCGGATGAAACCTTGTTCGCGCATATGGGCGATCAGCGTGAGAAGCGGCTTCCAGAAGCCCTTGGTGCTCAGCATCAGGATCGGTTTGGTATGCCGGCCGAGCTGCGACCAAGTCATCTGCTCGACGAGCTCCTCCAAGGTCCCGATGCCGCCGGGCAGGGCGACGAAGGCGTCGGCCTTCTCGAACATCAGTCGCTTGCGGGTGTGCATGTCGGGCACGACGATGGTGTCCTGCACATCGTCGAGAAGCTTTTCGCGGGACTTCAAAAAGTCGGGAATGATCCCTGTGACATATCCGCCATGGTCGAGGACGGATTGGGCCACCGTGCCCATGAGGCCCACATTGCCGCCGCCATAGACCAGATTGATCCCTTGCTCGGCCATGGAACGGCCCAATACCGCCGCATTCTCGGCGAAAACGGGGTCGTCCCCGAAGCCGGAGCCGCAATAAACACAAATCGATTTGATCGTTCTGGTGGATGACATGGGCATTTCGGGGAAGCGGGGAGCCTCCCGCGCTGAATCATAGGGCATTATTTGTCCTTTATGGCCGTAGCCTTTTGAAAGATAAACGGTTTAAATGCACGAAAGTGCCGCGTTCGAGAAAAAGCACCATGGCGCATCCGAAGGAAATTAAAGGTACAATTGCGTTACTGGGTGCCGCTGCGGCAGCCGTTGTCGCAGTCCTTCTCGGGGTTCTCTACTGGTCATGGTCCGGCAAGCCCGAGACCTCGCAGAATACGGCTCCGGCCCAGACGGCCCAACCCTCTACTCCGTCACAGGCAGCACCGGGACAGCAGGCAGCTGCCAAGCCGGCTGCTCCGAGCGAGGCTCCCGCGGCTCAGCCCAAGGATGCATCCATCGCGCCTTCCTTCGATCTGGTGCGGGTCGAGCCGGATGGCGAGAGCGTGATTGCCGGGCGCGCAGCTCCCGGTGCAACCATCGAATTGTTGAGAGGCGATCAGGTCCACGCTCGTGCTGCGGCCGATGCCTCAGGCCTGTTCGCCATCGTGCCTCCACCCTTGCCGCCGGGCTCCCATCTGGTGGTGCTGCAATCCATCGCGCCGGACGGTACCCGCCAGCGCTCCGCCCAGAGCGTGACGGTTGTCATCACCGATGCCAAGACACGACCGCTCGTGACTTTGACGGCTCCGGACAAACCGACGGTGGTCCTGTCCAATCCCGAGCCGCCGGCCAAGGTGGCAGAGGAGCCGAAGCCTGACACGAAGACGGCCGAAGCCCAACCTGCAGCGCCTCAGCCGGCTCCGCAGCAGCAGGCCGGCGCTGCGCCGACGGTGTCTCCGCCTCCAGCGCCTGCGCAACCGGCGCCACGACCCGAGATCAAGATCGTGACCGTCGAGGCCGAGGAGGGGAGACTCTTCGTGTCCGGCCAGTCGGCACCCGGTGCGACCGTGCGTCTTTACCTCAACGAGAGCCTGATTGCTCCCGGCGGAGCCGGCAGTGATGGCAAGGTATCCTTCTCGATCGCCAGTGGCGTGAAGCCCGGCGATTACCGAATCCGCCTCGATGATGTGGATCCGGTCTCCGGTCAGGTGAGATCTCGCGCCGAGGTGGGCTTCAACGTGCCCGTCCAGGTCGCTTCTGCACAGCCGCAGGGGCCGGCATCTTCTCAGCCGACCGCTCCGACCGCCCAGTCTCAGGCTTCGCAGGATGTGGCCTCCGCTATGCCCCACGGACAGGTGGCCGGTGCCGGAACGGTCGTGATCCCCAACATCAACACCACCATCGTGTCTCGCGGAGACAATCTCTGGCGCATCAGCCAGCGGGTCTATGGCAAGGGTTTGCGCTATACGGTGATCTATGGCGCGAACCAGGAACAGATCCGCAATCCGGACCTGATCTATCCCGGTCAGGTTTTCGTGCTGCCCGGCGAGCAGGAGCCGAAGAGCAACTAAGCTTCCGACACACTGGAACAATTACAGACTTAGGGTGAATTCATCCCGTCGATAGCTTATATCGAGGTCCAAGATTTCGATTGGATTCTCGCATATGCCTCCCTCCACCGCCGTCCCACCGACGAGCGCTGCTGCGCCAAAGCCTAACGGCTTGGCGGCCACCTGGACAAAACTCTGGCCCTATCTCTGGCCCCACGGCAGGCCCGATCTCCAGCGACGGGTCTTCCTGGCCTTCGGCCTTCTGCTGGTCGCGAAAGGCGTGACCATGGTGACACCGTTCGCCTTCAAATGGGCAACGGACGCACTCGTGGCGGTCACGAGCGGCGGTGGTCAGGGTGCCGAGGCGGCGGCCACCGCAGGCTCATGGATCTGGAAGGCGCCGATCCTGCTGACTGTGATCTACGGAATCACCCGCATCCTCATGGCGGTGCTGACGCAGGTGCGCGACGGCATCTTCGCCAAGGTTGCCATGCATGCGGTGAGACAGTTAGCCCTGCAGACTTTCGAGCATATGCACCGCCTGTCCCTGCGTTTTCATCTCGAGCGCAAGACCGGCGGCCTGACCCGCGTGCTGGAGCGCGGCCGCGAGGGCATCGAGGAGTTGTCGCGGCTGGTGGTTTTGACCCTGCTGCCGACGATCCTCGAATTCGTCCTGGTGCTGGGCCTGCTCGCCTGGGAGTTCAACTGGCTTTATTCCGCCGTCGTCTTCGTGATGGTGGTCGTCTATCTCGCCTATACCTACAAGGCGACCCAGTGGCGGATCTCGATCCGCAAGCAGATGAACGACTCCGACACGGACGCCAACACCAAGGCAGTCGACTCGCTGCTCAACTACGAGACGGTGAAGTATTTCGGCGCCGAGCAGCGGGAGACCGCCCGTTACGACCGCTCCATGGAGCGTTACGAAAAGGCCTCGACCCAGACCTATACGTCGCTTGCCGTGCTCAATGCGGGCCAGGCCGTGATCTTCTCCATCGGCATGGCCATCGTCATGGTCCTGGCGGCGCGGGACATCATGGAAGGCCGCGCGTCCATCGGCAGCTTCGTGCTCGTCAACGCCATGCTGGTGCAGCTCTATATACCGCTGAACTTCATGGGCATGCTCTATCGCGAGATCAAACAGGCTCTCATCGATATCGACGACATGTTCGCAATCATCGAGCGCAATCCCGAGATTCAGGACAAGCCCGGCTCTAAGCCGCTGCAGGTGGCGGAAGGCGTGGTGCGCTTCGAGGATGTGCATTTCGCCTATATCCCCGAGCGCCCCATCCTCAAGGGTGTGAGTTTCGAGGTGCCGGCGGGCCATACGGTCGCCATCGTCGGGCCTTCGGGCGCCGGCAAGTCGACCATCTCCCGCCTGCTGTTCCGCTTCTACGAGCCCACCAGCGGCCGCATCCTCATCGATGGACAGGATATCGCCGGGGTGCAGCAGGCAAGCTTGCGCAAGGTCATCGGCATGGTCCCGCAGGATACGGTGCTGTTCAACGACACTATCGGTTACAACGTCCAGTACGGACGCTGGGACGCAACGCCGGAGGAGGTGAGGGAGGCTGCCCGCCTCGCCCAGATCGACCGCTTCATCGGCCTCCTGCCGGAGGGCTACGACACGCCCGTGGGCGAGCGCGGCCTGAAGCTCTCAGGCGGCGAGAAGCAGCGTGTGGCGATCGCCCGCACGATCTTGAAGGCACCGCCGATCCTGGTTCTCGACGAGGCGACCTCGGCGCTCGACACCTTCACCGAGAAGGAGATCCAGGACGCCCTCGACCGGGTCAGCCGGGGGCGGACCACCCTGGTGATCGCCCATCGGTTGTCCACAGTCATCGGAGCCGACGAGATCATCGTTCTCGACCAGGGAAGGGTGGTTGAGCGCGGCAATCATGCGAGCCTGCTGGTCCATGGCGGGGTCTATGCCGCCATGTGGAACCGCCAGCGCGAGGCGGATCAGGCCCGAGAAACCCTCAAGCGGGCCGAGGAGGAAGAGCGCAGCCCCGAGAGCGTGGCAGGTTGACGGACGCTCTTTCGCCTGCCATCCCACGCTAGAGCATCGGACCCAAAAGTGGATTTGCACTTTTGGGACCCATCCGATGCTTATTTTTGACTAGGCGCATCGTTCGGGGCGGAAAACCGAGGCCACTTTTCCGCACGATGCGCTGGCGCTCTGAGGCTGTGAAAATATGACCGATATCCTGGAATCGATGCGCCGCATCTTCGTGCCGATCCACAAGGAGGGTTATCCCTTCATCCTGATCGCGCTGTTTGCGACGATTGTCCTGGCGTGGCTCTGGTCGCCCTTGGGCTGGATCGGCGCGATCCTGACCGTGTGGGTCTGCTATTTCTTTCGCGACCCGCCGCGGGTGACGCCCCTCCGGGAGGGTCTTGTCGTTTCTCCCGCCGATGGGCGAGTGAACCTCATTACCCCTGCCGTGCCGCCGGCCGAGCTCGACCTGCCGCCCGAGCCGATGACCCGCATCTCGGTGTTCATGAACGTGTTCGACTGCCACGTGAACCGCTCGCCGGTCACGGGTCGGATCGCCCAGATCCTCTATACGCCGGGCCTCTTCCTCAATGCCGAGCTCGACAAGGCGAGCGAAGACAACGAGCGCAATGCCCTCGTGATCGAGACGGCGGGCACCAAGATCGGCGTGGTTCAGATCGCGGGCCTCGTGGCGCGCCGCATTGTCTCCTTCGTGAAAGTGGGTGAGCAGTTGAGCACCGGCGAGCGCTTCGGTCTCATCCGGTTCGGCTCCCGCCTCGACATTTTCGTGCCGCTCAACGCCCAGGTTCTCGTGGGCCTTGGCCAGACAGCGGTCGCGGGCGAGACGGTGCTCGCGGATCTCACCGCCAACGAGCCCGCGCGCCAGTACCGGGTGGGCTGATGCATTGCGTCGGCAGGGGAAAGCTTTCCCTGCCGGCCCCCTGGACGGAACCGTCCACAGCAGTTTGCGCTTCTTCCATCACCCGCAAACTGCCCAGCTCTGCTTGTCGGTCAGGCTGGCTCCTCTTAGGTTGTTGCCATGAGTGACCTTTTCCCGCCCTTCGCCCCGGATCCGAACGAGCCGCGCAAGCGGCTCTTCAAGCCGGTTCCGTTCCGGATGATTGCGCCCAACATCATCACATTGATCGCTCTCTGTCTGGGGCTCTGGGCGATCCGGCTGGCCTTCGACGGGCAGTATGAGAGGGCGGTCGTAGCGGTCATCGTCGCCGCCTTCCTGGACGGCGTCGACGGGCGCATCGCCCGGCTGCTGAAGGGCACCTCCCGCTTTGGCGCGGAACTCGACTCTCTGGCTGACTTTCTGAATTTCGGTGTCACCCCGGCCCTGATCCTCTACAGCTTCGTTCTGCACGAACTGGGGCGCGTGGGCTGGATCGGCTCCATCGTGCTTGCGATTGCGGCGGCGCTTCGCCTGGCCCGGTTCAACGTCATGATCGACGATCCCAACCGGCCCGAATGGAAGAAGAACTTTTTTGTAGGCATGGCGGCACCCATGGGCGCCATGAGCGCGCTGCTGCCGCTTTACCTGTCGTTCCTCGGCATGCCGATCCAGGATTCCTCGGTCGCGCCCGTGATCCTCG
This sequence comes from Microvirga sp. GN3, assembly GCF_055792825.1. Classification (NCBI taxonomy): domain Bacteria; kingdom Pseudomonadati; phylum Pseudomonadota; class Alphaproteobacteria; order Hyphomicrobiales; family Methylobacteriaceae; genus Microvirga; species Microvirga sp. GN3. The sequence continues at coordinate 10,356 of NZ_JBVVAK010000033.1, read as the reverse complement.
TTTATGTGGTGGGCATCGCGTTCCTCATGGTCTCGACGATCCCGACCTATTCAGGAAAGACCATGGGCAAGTACGTACCGCGCCAGTGGGTTCTGCCCATCTTCGTCCTGTCCGTTGCGGCGTTCGGCCTGCTCGTCAGCTTCCCCTGGGAAATGCTGAGCCTGATCACCGTCATCTTCCTGCTGACGATCCCGGTCAGCGTGATGCGCTATCGCAAATTGGAACGGGCCGGTGCCGCGCGCGATGATGAGACCACGTCGTCCCCATCCGGTACTGAGCCGCCGCCTGTCGCTTGATCGACTTGATTCAACTGTCTCCGGTGCCATGTTGTCGCCGGGACAAGCTTAGACGGTTTGAGCATTCTTGAGGGGTCTCGAAGGATCCCGGAGCGTGGAGAGAAAAGTGGCGTCTTCTTCCGAGGTGTCGAAGCCCAGCGGGCGTCCGAAGCTCATTCTCGCCTCCGCCTCACCGCGCAGGCTCGCCATCCTGCAGCAGGCCGGCATCGAGCCCGATGCCCTTCTGCCCGCCGACGTGGACGAGACCCCGTTGAAGAACGAGGGCGTCAAGGAACTGGCGAAGCGCCTGGCCCGCTCGAAGGCGGAAGTGGCCCGGAAGGTTGCCCGCACCCGCGAGGACCTGAAGGATTCCTATATCCTCTCCGCCGACACGGTCGTGGCGGTCGGGCGGCGTATCCTGCCCAAGGCCGAGGTGGTGGACGAGGCGGCAGGCTGCCTGCGCCAGCTCTCGGGCCGCCAGCACCGGGTCTATACCTCGATCTGCCTGATCACGCCGAAGGACTCCGTCCGCGAGCGTCTGGTGGAAACCCGCGTGCGCTTCAAGCGCCTCTCGCGGGACGAGTTCGAGCGCTATCTCGCCTCCGGCGAGTGGCGCGGCAAGGCGGGCGGCTATGCCATCCAGGGCCTCGCTGGAACCTTCGTGGTCAAGCTCGTCGGCTCCTACACCAATGTGGTGGGCCTGCCCCTCTACGAAGCGGCGACCTTGCTCGACGGGGAGGGCTATCCCGTCCGGTTCAGCTGGCTCGACGCGGCCTGAACTCGCTCTCTGCATTTATAGGCCGCCTTGCACAATGATGAGCCGGTAACCACGTAGTTGCTCCGCAATGGAAGGAAGCGCGAGGCATGAACGCCGCCAATGAAAACAATCCCCTGGCTTCATCCGGCAAGTGCCCGATCTGCGGCAAGCCTACTCAAGCTGAATACCGGCCCTTCTGCTCCAAGCGCTGTGCCGACGTAGACCTGAACCGCTGGCTCTCCGGCAGCTACGCGATTCCAGCCGTTGAAAGCGAGGAAAACGACCGGGATGAGGATGACCGGGAAGCCTGAACACATTTCCCGGAATTTTTGTCGCCTGAACCGCTGGACATGCGATCCATGTCTGACTATACACCCCTCCACGACGCGCACGGCTCCGCCGCGCATCGGATGCCCAGGTAGCTCAGTTGGTAGAGCATGCGACTGAAAATCGCAGTGTCGGTGGTTCGATTCCGCCCCTGGGCACCATTTAATCCTTGAAAACTTTAGACATCAGTTTCGCACGCAACCGGGTTAGACACTCTCGCGTGCCCAACGGTCCAATTTCTCCACAGCCCTTCAAACCGTCGACCTTTTTCGCTCGCTCCGAATAGTGCTGTGCCATGGCACGGGTCCTTTGCACCCGGCGCCCTAACCCGATCTTGTCCAGGCCGGCTTCCGACGCCGCCAGCATCTCGCCAACCGTGTGACGCAGGCCCTGGATTGTCAGGCCTTCTCCGATATCCCCGTTCTCGTGCAGCTTTTCCTTAAAGCGGCTCTAACCCTCAAGAGCCGCCAGCCATCCATACGATTAGGAATTCTCATCTCTCAACTTACAATTACCTGAAAGCTGAGCAATATGTGGATACCTGAGCGCGAGTTTTGGGAACACCGAAGAGGACACGGAATGACCTTGCACCAGCACATGCAGAGACACTGGAAGACCGCTGCCCTCCTCGTTGTGGCCGGCATCCTTGCTTATAGCATCTCTTCCTTCTGGTGATGTGGCGGCTGTCCTCGCTACGGGAGATCCGACGCCTGAAGAAAGCGTAGAGGGCTCACTGCAGAAGAAGTTAGGGAGAGAAACGATGTCGAGGTCACCAAGCGGCCGGCGCCCAAGCGATCCGATGAAGGCCGCCGAGGCCGCCTTCAAGAAAGCTACAGCGAAGCCGATCGAGGGGCCTCCGAAGGCTGCAGCGATCCCAGGCGTGAAAGAGACAGTTACCCTCCGCATTGATCAGGATGTGCTTGAGTTCTTCCAGGAGGATGGTCCCGGCTGGCAGGATCGCATCAATGCGGCCCTGCGAAAGGCCGCTGGCAAGTCCGATGATTGAGAAGTGGCTGCCACGCTGAAACCCGACCTTCGCGAGCGGGTTGCCTCATCAATATGGGTTAGGGGAATGCCAGGCAAACGGAGCCTGGTCATGCTGACTGATGACGAGCAGATCCAGGGGCTTCGGCTCCCCGATACCCTTGAGCTACCGCCAAGCCATACAGCTGCGATGGTGGGACATTTTCTCAAGGGCTTCTATGCCGACACCCTTAGGGCAGATCATCCTCGCCACCTGATGGATCTGGTTGAAAAGATCGATATAGCCGAGCGCAGGTCTATGAAGTCGAGCCGGCGCTGATTTCAAACGGGAATGCGAAAACGGCAAGTTGGAACTTGCCCTTTTCCGCCAGAAGTTGTTTTACCAGGAATCCCCATCCTTTTCCACAGGCCATTCCGGGGTGCTTCCCCTGCGGAAATTGGGTCTTTGTCCACACAACCCGCTGCTCCCGCTGCGTCAGTTTGACTCTGAGGCGAATGAGAACATAATAGGAACATCTTGAAACGACGGACAGGTTGAGCAAGGCGCATGCGGGCCGGGCAACAGACGACGCTTGCCGATTTGCGGCACCGGATCGAGCGCCTGGAAGGGGGGCGGCACAGGCGTCGCCCTCTGCCTTTTGCCATTGCTGCCGTCGACAGGCGGCTTCCTCAAGGAGGCCTTGCTCTTGGGGCTCTGCACGAGATGGTCGAGGGCGGTCCTGCGGCGGAGTTCGCGGGCGCTGCGACCCTCTTCGTCGCCGGCATCGCCGCACGGCTGAAGGGCCCCGTGCTCTGGTGCCTCAACCGCCGCGATCTATTCGTGCCCGGCCTGATGAGCGTGGGCCTGCATCCCGACCGTGTGATTTACGCCGAGACCTTTCGCGAGCGCGAGGTTCTGGCCGTCATGGAGGAGGGGCTGCGCGAGCGGGGGCTTGCCGCCGTCATCGGCGAGGTGACGAGCCTCGGCCTCACCGCATCCCGCCGTCTGCAGCTCGCGGCCGAGGCCTCGGGCGTTCCGGCTCTTGCGCTGCGGCGCTGGTGGACTGTGGCCGAGAAGGAGCTGACAGGCCTTCCCTCCGCAGCCGTCACGCGCTGGCGCATCTCACCCTTCGCCTCTCATGCTCCACCGACACCGGGCTTAGGTTGTGCCCGATGGCATGTCGAACTCCTGCGCTGCCGTGGCGGCGAACCTTACTCCTGGATTGTCGAGGCATGCGATGCGAAGGGTCGTCTCGCTCTATCTCCCGACCTGGCCGACCGACCGGATCAGGCGCCGCACAGGCGCGCCGCCGCCCGATGAGCCGCTTGTCACCGTGAAAACGGAAGGTTCGCGCCGCCTGGTCGCTTCTGTTGATGAAGCGGCAGGCAAACTTGGCTTGCGTCCCGGTCAGACCATCGCTCATGCGCAAGCGCTGGTGCCGAACCTGCATGTCGTCGATGCGACACCGGAGGAGGACGAAGCCTCTCTCACTGAGCTGGCGCGCTGGTGCATCGGCTACTCGCCCATCGTCGCTCCCAATCCTCCTGACGGCGTGTGGATCGACATTGCCGGTGCGGATCATTTGTTCGAAGGAGGTGAGAAAGGTCTCATCGCCGATCTCGTCGGACGTCTTCGTGACCAAAAGATTGAGGCGGATGCCTGCGTGGCCGATGCGCCGGGCACGGCCTGGGCTGTCGTGCGATACGGCAACCAAAGCGTCGTTCCACCAGGACGTTCCATCGAAGCAGTAACAAGCCTGCCAGCTCCTGCACTGCGGTTGCCGACGGCAACAATCGAGGCTCTCTATCGTCTTGGAATCGAGCGCATCGGCCAGCTTGCAGCGATGCCGCGGGCACCGCTGGTTCGCCGGTTCGGCAAGGAAGTGGCGCTTCGGCTCGATCAGGCTTTCGGGCATGTCTTCGAGCCGCTCAATCCGCTCGTTCCGACAGAAATGCCGGCACGGCGCGTCACCTTCGTCGAGCCGATCGGGCGGCTCGAGGATCTGCAGAGTGTGGTGAAAAGGCTTGCGGACAGGCTCTGCCGCGATCTCGAACGCGCATCCCTCGGTGTGCGCCGTCTCGATCTTGTGTTCGAGCGCATCGACCGGCGCAGCACTGCGCTTCGCGTCGGAACCGCGAAAGCGACCCGCGAGGCGGGCCATCTTGCAAAGCTATTCCACGAACGCCTGCAAACGGTCGATCCTGGCTTCGGTATCGAAGCGGCCATGCTTATTGCCAGCAAGGTCGAGCCGCTGAGCGAGAGGCAAATCAAGGCGAATGGATTGACGGAGGGCGACACGGCCGATGTGGATTTGAGCCGCCTTGACGATCGACTCAGTGCACGGCTCGGGCCAAAGCGCGTCTACCGTCTCGCTCCCGTCGAAAGCCGCGTGCCGGAGCGGTCCATGAAGCGCGTTCCGCCTCTCTCTCCTGCAATAGGCGTTGTCTGGCCGGAGAACCTGCCGCGGCCGACGCGTCTTCTCGATCCGCCCGAGCCTGTGACGGCCATGGCACTGCTGCCGGATCATCCGCCCCGCTTTTTCGTCTGGCGCCGGGTGCAGCATCGCGTGGTGAGAGCCGACGGACCGGAGCGCATCACGGGCGAGTGGTGGAAGTCCGAGCGTGAACGCGCGTCCCTGCGGGACTACTACCGGGTCGAGAATGAGCAGGGTGCGCGTTTCTGGCTCTTTCGCGATGCGCCAGCAGCTCAGGGCGGGCGCTGGTGGCTGCACGGGCTGTTCGCATGACCTATGCGGAGCTCCAGGTCACGACGCATTTCTCGTTCCTGCGCGGCGCTTCGAGCCCGCGCGAGCTGTTCGAACAGGCGAAGCTCGTCGGCTTGTCCGCGCTCGGAATTGTCGACCGCAATTCCTTGGCCGGAATCGTGCGGGCCTATGAAGCTGCCAAGGAAACGGGCGTGCGCCTCGTGGTCGGTTGCCGGCTCGATCTCACGGATAATACTTCGCTTCTTGTTTATCCGACGGATCGGGCGGCCTATTCGCGCCTGTGCCGGTTGCTGAGTCTCGGCAAGAGCCGGGCAGGGAAGGGCAAATGCGCGCTTGCGTGGGAGGATGTGGAGGTCTGGAACGATGGCCTCCTCGCGGTGCTGCTCGGCGATCATGCCGATGAAAGCCTGTCGTTCAATCTGCAGAGATTGAAGCACACCTTCGGCAATCGCGCCTATATGGCGCTGATCCGCCGCTTTGCACCCAATGAGCATCTTCGTCTGTGGCAGGTCGAGCAGGCGGCGCAAGCTGCGGGCGTGCCAACAGTCGCGATGGGCGATGTCCTCTATCACCATCCCTCGCGCCGGATGCTACAGGACGTCGTGTCCTGCATCCGCCAGGGTTGCTCCATCGACGAGGCTGGCTTCCGTCTGGAGCGGCACGCGGATCGCTTCCTCAAGGATCCGGCTGAGATGGTGCGTCTGTTCGAGAGGCATCCTGAAGCGCTCGCACGAACGGACGAAATCGTCAGACGCTGCCGCTTCTCCCTTGATGAACTGCGCTATCAATATCCGAGCGAGACAGAACTGGGCGAGACCGCACAGGGGAAACTGGAGCGGTTGACCTGGGAGGGGGCCGAGAGACGGTACGGCAAGGATTTGCCGGATCGAGAGGCATCGCAACTGCGGCATGAGCTCAAACTGATCGAGAGCCTCAACTACGCTCCTTATTTCCTGACCGTTCATTCCATCGTGAGCTTCGCCCGTGGCCAAGGCATCCTGTGCCAGGGACGCGGCTCGGCAGCGAATTCCGCCGTGTGCTACGTGCTCGGCATCACCTCCATCGATCCCGTCCGCTCCGGTCTTCTCTTCGAACGCTTCATCTCGCAGGAGCGCAACGAGCCGCCCGACATCGACGTGGATTTCGAGCACGAACGGCGCGAGGAAGTGATCCAGTGGATCTACGACACCTATGGCCGCAACCGGGCTGCGCTCACCGCCGTCGTGAGCTGTTACCGCGCCCGTGGGGCGGTGCGCGAAGTCGGTAAAGTGCTGGGCATGCCGGAGGATGTGACGAGTGCTCTGTCAGGCCTTGTCCGAGGCTGGGGTGCGGAAGGCGTGAGCGAGAAAGAGGTCAAGGACTTGAACCTCAACGTCGATAATCCGCGCCTGCGGTTGGCCCTTGAACTGGCCCGCGAGTTGATTGGCACGCCGCGCCATCTCTCGCAGCATCCGGGTGGCTTCGTGCTGACGCAGGACCGTCTCGACGATCTGGTGACCATCGAGCCCGCCGCCATGGAGAACCGGCAGGTCATCGAATGGGACAAGAACGACATCGAGATCCTGAAATTCATGAAGGTCGATGTGCTGGGCCTCGGCATGCTCGGCTGCATGCGCCGGTCCTTCGAGCTCCTGCTGGAGCACAAGGATATCAGCCACGATCTGGCGTCCATTCCGGCGGAGGATTCTGAGACCTACGCCATGATCCGCCGCGCAGATACGATCGGCGTGTTCCAGATCGAAAGTCGCGCGCAGATGGCGATGCTGCCGCGGCTGAAGCCGAAGACCTTCTACGATCTCGTGATCGAGGTGGCGATCGTCCGGCCCGGACCGATCCAGGGCGACATGGTTCATCCCTTCATCCGCAGGCGGGAGGGCCGCGAAGAAGTATCTTATCCGACACCGGAGCTTGAAAACGTTCTCGGCAAGACGCTGGGCGTGCCACTCTTTCAGGAACAGGCGATGCGCGTCGCCATCGAATGCGCAGGCTTCACACCCTCGGAGGCCGATCAGCTACGGCGCTCCATGGCGACCTTCAAAGCCCACGGCGATGTCTCGAAATTTCAGACCAAGCTCATCCAGGGGATGCTGGCTCGAAACTACACGCAGGAATTCGCCGAACGCATCTTCAAGCAGCTCGAGGGTTTCGGCTCCTATGGCTTCCCAGAGAGCCATGCGGCAAGCTTCGCTCTGATCGCCTATGCCTCGTCCTGGATGAAATGCCATCATCCGGACGTGTTCTGCTGCGCTCTTTTGAACTCGCAGCCCATGGGTTTCTACGCGCCGGCGCCGATCGTACGCGATGCGAGGCAGCATGGGGTCGACGTCCTGCCGGTGGACGTGAATCGTTCGCGCTGGGACTGCACGTTGGAACCGACTGGCCGAAAGGACCGCTATGCTGTACGCCTCGGGCTTCGCATGGCAAAGGGGCTCGCCAATGGCGATGCCGCCTCGATTGTTGCGGCACGCAGTTATGCCCTCTTCGGTTCAATCGAGGATATGTGGCTTCGCGCGAAGGTGAAGGTTGCCGCTCTCGAACGGCTCGCCGAGGCCGACGCCTTTGGCTCCTTGGAGCTCAATCGCCGGGATGCGCTTTGGACAATCAAGGGGTTGAGCGACACCCCGTTGCCGCTCTTTGCGGCGGCGGACGAGCGTGATGAACAATTCCGTGCGGAAGGGTTCGAGCCGGACGTGTCCTTGACGCCGATGACGGCAGGGCGCGAGGTAGTCGAGGATTACCGCTCGAAAGGCCTGACACTGCGGCATCATCCGGTCGCCTTCCTGCGGGAGGAACTGGAGCGTCGCCGTATGATCCGTTGTGCGGATCTCAAGAACATCCATGATGGCCGGCGCGTCAGCCTCGCCGGTTTCGTCCTCGTGCGTCAGAGACCGGGATCGGCGCAGGGCGTGACGTTCATGACGATCGAGGATGAGACCGATGTGGCAAACCTCGTCATCTGGCCGTCCCTCTTCGAGCAGCAACGACGGTTGATCCTGTCATCGGGGATGATTGGCTGTCGTGGCCGCGTGCAGAAGGAGGGAGACGTGATCCATGTGGTGGCGGAGCACATGCTGGACCTCTCCGATCTTCTCAGGAGTGTCGGGGACCGTGAGGAGCCATCCCCCTTGCTGTATGGGCGTGGCGACGAAGCCATGCATGACAGCCGCTGCGATTCGCACAAAGCGCCGGCGATCGAGGACAAGCTTCGAAACATGGATACCATGCATCAGCGAGTCGGGAACGGGATCAGGATCAAGGCACGGGATTTTCGGTAATGATGCCGCTCCAGTCTTCGTGCCAAAAAGGCGGCTCCATTCAGGGCCGCCTTTCACTATGAATGCCTTATTAAACCTTCGTGCCCGAAGGGATCAGAGCACGAAGTAGGATTTGGAGATGCTGGCGATATTCTTCATGTGGATCGAAAAGTCCGCATTGCCGTCGCCATTGACGTCGCCGCTGATCAGGACGCCGCTGCCATATTTCTCGTAGCGCAGCTCGCCAGCCTTCTCGTGAAAGTCGTTGCGGCCGATGAAGGTGAAAGCCTGGTTGCCGGCAGCGGTCGTCTTGGCGTCGATGGAACGCAGGTCGATCCTGTCCTTCTGGGAGGCCGAGAAGTCCTGGATCGTGTCGCGCTCGCCGGCATCGACAGTGCTGTCCCTGACGGACTTGAACGTGAACGCATCGGCGCCGGAGCCGCCATAGAGTCTGTCCGCACCTTGCCGTCCATACAGGACGTCATTGCCGCCGAAGCCTTCCAGCTTGTCGTTGTAGCTGCCGCCCGTGATCCTGTCGCTGCCGGAGAGAACGGATCGGAAAACTTTGAGGTCGTCCGAGCTCGAACCGGTCGCGGCCGCATTCGCCAAAGTTGTCACGGCAATCGATGCGCCATCGATCGAGCCGACCTTCCGGCCGAGATCGTAGGACGCATAGCTGGTGACGACACCCCCTGTCGGAACACCATCGACATTATAGGTGAAGCCGGAGCCCCGGAATTCATCCCGCGTGGAGCCGCTGTAATTGTATTTGACGACAAAGCGGGTCGAGGTTTGGGTGTAGTCGATCCCATAAGCAAGATTGCTCAGATCGAGGTCGGCTAGGTTGAACCCGAACGAGCCGTTCCACGTGAGTGTCGCCATTGCTGCCCCCTATGAATGGATTGGGCGCTGTAGCTCGTCACACGAGGTGACGCAATGCCACAAAAGGATCGAGGGCACCATGTCTCCAACGGGAGACGCTAATGCTGCCGCCATGGCGATCAGGACAGAAGTTGAGCTGCTTCCTTCTCATGCGCGGGCTCGGACATCTTCGTCCGCATGAGGGATGCCCGGCAGTGGGAGATCTGCTGTTGCAGGAGCGTGATGGCCGTGCGGGCCAGATCCCTGAACTGCTCCTGCAGGGGCTCGGGAGCGTCGTCCCAGTCGCCGGAATGCTCGGCAGCGTAAAACGCCTGCGCGACAAGCTCAACCTGGTTTGGCGTCATGCAAGTTCCCCCTGCACCTATAACCAGATAGGTACCAAGAGAGGCATTCGTTCCCCGACTCTTTGGGATTACCACTTATGAGCAGATAGAAGTCATTGATATTATTAGACTTGCTACCGCTTTCGAGTAAGAGGCGATCTTAGGACCATTTCCATAGTCGAATAGGGACGCGTCCGACGTATTAGATCTGTCGCCAGCAAGCTCGACTTAGATGCGACACATTGAAGGATCTTCTCTACTACTCTTGGGTTACACCTATATGCTATTACGAGCTTCGTAATGCAGTCCCGGTGCGCGATTGCACAATCTGAGACACGGGCGATGACGGATTTGGACCAACTGAAGAAGAGTATTGTCGCGACGTGGCGCGACGAGGAAATGGTGTCGTCCGCGTGCTACGGCGTCGATGCCTATTCGAGACTCTGGCCTCATGTCTTCATGGTCAATGATTGGCGTGTCTGGAACGAGAGCGGGCGAGATCTGAACCATGAAGTTGTCCGATGGCTCGACGAACAGGGAAGTGCCTGGGACTTCTATCACCTGCTCGATGAGTGGGGTCTGGTGGGTTTCGACGACCTGAGGACCGCAACGCGCTTCAGGCATCGCTGGTTCGGTGCACTCAAAGTCGTGTCATCATCCGACAGCACTTGGAACCCGCATCCGCTCAACAGCACCTTTGCTCCGAGCCTCGTGGGCTGAGGGTACTAGAGCAACGGCGGTTCAGACGAATCCATATCCGGCCGCGGTGAAGTAGTTGCGGCATTCCTCAGCCTCGACCCCATCGCAGATGTCGCCGATGGCCCGCCAGAGCGCGTCAAAGGTGCGGGC
>NZ_JBVVAK010000032.1:0-71848 GCF_055792825.1 Microvirga sp. GN3 | reverse complement strand
GCGTTTGGCACCGAGCCAGGCCGCAGCCTGCCCTTCCAAAATCAGACGTGGCTCTCCCCGTCCGTCCTGAAAGCCGCTCGAGCCAACAGAAAACCCTCGATGCCGTACGCAAAGAGGGCTGGATCAACGCAAGTGAAGAGACGGTTGACGTGACGCGGTCGTCTCGAACGCGTCAGGCGACTTGGCCGACCGGATCCAGATCTGCACTCATGGAGAAGCGCTCGAGCTGAACCGCGTAGGCCGCTTCCAATCCTTTGAGACGCATCTCAGGTTCAGGGGCGATGCGATCCACTGCGGCGGTGAGGCGGCTGCAGAAACGGTCCGAGGCTGAGAGCAGGAGGCGAAGCGATCTTGCGTTGGGTGGCATGCCGGACGACGCATCTTTTACCAGAGCCTCAGCCGATGCGTAGAGATCGTCCACTGCAGCCTCGATGCCGGGATCGCGCTTGAGCAGGCTCATGATGTTGATGAGAAGGACGCGCAGATCATGCAGATCATCTCCCCTGCCCGCCTGCGCGATCAGATTCACGACCTTCTTTACGGCTTCGATTCTCTCGCTGATCGTTTGCGTAACGCTGCTGTCGGCCATGAGCCGTCCCCCTGTCAGGCATGCGTGAAATCCCCACGAGACTCACAAGGTGAAGGATGCGCTTTCATGGTTAACCAATCCTTACGAGCCTGCCGAAAAGGTCGCTGAAAGCGTTATTCCGCAAGGCTCTTCGCTCTTGCGAGGAAACTTTCCGTTACGGCCATCTCAAGCATTGAGATTTGATCCGAAGCCGACTACATCTCCCATCACTCTTGATTTGAACCATTCGTCATGCACTTGCAGCTCGACCTCAAGCAACCGCATTGGCCCTCGTCGCGAAGCATACGCTTCGTGAAGGGGGGCTGCGTCATGCGCGATCATGAGCTGCGACCCGATCCGGGGCCAGCCCCTTGGTTCCAGGCGGCGAGCTCCGCCAGAACCGGCACTGCCCACCAGGTGACTTTCCACTCTATGTCGGTCTAACGGTTATCCGTCGCCGGCACGATCCGGCGAATTTCCTTCTCCCTTCGCACTCGCTCTTCTTCTCGCGATGCAGGTTCGCCGGATCCCAGCCTAGCGCATCGTGCGGAAAGGTGGACCCGGCTTTCCGCGCTCAACGATGCGCCGCTTAAGGGATTGAGCATCGGATCGATCCCAAAAGTGGAGACCATTTTTGGGTCCGATGCTCGAGCTGAGAAAAGGAGAAGCCCTGCAATGAACAGGGTCTGGACTGAAGAAGAACTTGAGATTCTGCGTCGCGACAGGGAAGCCAGGATTCCGGTTCCCGTCACCGCCGCGAAACTGGGAAGACCCGTTCCGGCAACCTATGCCAGGGCACGGCTGATCGGCACCCTCGTTCAACCCCACCAGTCCTGGGATGAAGCCAGCGTCGCACGCCTGCGCGAACTCGTCTCGGCCGATCCGCCGATGACCGACAAACATATTGCCGCCGATCTCGGAAGAACGGTGACACAGATCCGCTGGAAGATGCAGGATCTCGGCCTGATCGGCGTTCGCGATCTTTCCAAGCTGGCGAAAATTACGGCAGCAGGAACGGTGCGTCCTAAAGCAGCGCAGGTGCAATCGCCAAAGCCTGTGCCGGCAAAGTCTGCGGCTCAAACGCCGCCTCGGCAATCCGCTCCGAAGCGCGAGATTTCTACGAGCCGGATCGAGGTTCCTGCACAGCCAGTCGCATCGGCTCCGCAGATCCTGCCGCAGGCAATCGATATTCAGGCCGCGCTTGCTCGAGCACTCAAGGCTCTCGAATCTTGCATGGCCGAGCGGTTGAAAAATTCCGTAGCAGAATCGGAAGCCGGAATGATCCGGGCCGCACGGGCAGCGATTTCCGAGAAGGCACGCATCGACCAGCGTCTCCTCGTTCGGGTCAAGCGCGCGGCCGAGGCCGCGACCCGTCGCGATGTGGAGGCGAAGAAGGCCGAAGAGGAAGCGAAGCGTCAGGCCATGGAGGCCAGGAAGGCCGAGGCCGAGGCCGAGGCTAAACGGAAAGCGGAAGAGACGCGCAAAGCAGAGGAGGCGGCGCGTCGGGCCCGCGAAGAGAAGGCCCTGCAGGAGAAGGCGCGGCTTACCGTCCAGAAGCCTGCGGAGAAGCCAAAGGCGGATGTGAAGAAAGCAGTCCTGCCTGCGGTACGAGGCGTCTCGCAGGTTGCGGCTCTCCGCCCTGCCCCGCAGCCCGCGGCTCCTCCGCCGGCACCGCGGATCCTCGTTACCGAAGCTCCTGCCGTTGTCCGTTCGACGGAGCCGGAACTGGCCAACGCACAGACATCCGGTCGCGGCGGCTGGAAGTCCGTTCGCCGCGATCCTGGGCGCGTGCTGGCGCAGGCCAAAGCGAAGGCCAAGCCCGCGAACCGCGCTGATGCGATTGATCTCGCGCAGGCCGCACAGGCGGCCATCGAGCGCTTCATCGCCGAGCGCGGTGTGACGAAGACCGAGTCGAGCGGCATTCAGGCGGTAATCTCCCGTCTGCAGGCACGGGGCTATATCGTGGTGCGCGACGAGAGTGGCTGGACCATCGATCAGCGCCATCGCGTCGGCAACGAATCCGAACTCGTTGCATTCGCGGAGGCCCGCGGCATCGCCTTGAGCGCCGCGGCCTGATCACGAACAGAAAACGGCGTCCGATCACAGCGGATCGGATGCCGCGTTCTTGACCTGCCGTATCGCCAGTGCCCTTATCAGCTCCAGATCGGAAGCGGATCATGGAGATGAAGATGGAAAAGCGTCGGCTCGGCCGCTCGGACTTGATGGTTTCTCGCCTGTGCCTCGGCGGCAATGTCTTCGGCTGGACGGCTGACGAGGCGACGTCGTTCAAGGTGCTCGATGCCTATGCCGATGCGGGTCTCAACTTCATCGACACGGCGGATGTGTATTCCACCTGGGTGCCCGGCCACAGAGGCGGCGAGTCGGAAACCATCATCGGCAAATGGATGAAGGCGCGCGGCAACCGCGACAAGCTCGTGATCGCCACCAAGGTCGGTTCCGAAATGGGACCGGACCAGAAGGGATTGTCGAAAAGCTATATCCGCTCTGCGGTGGAAGCCTCGCTTCAGCGTCTTCAGACCGATTACATCGATCTCTATCAATCCCATCGCGACGATATCGATACGCCGCAGCAGGAGACGCTCGGGGCCTATGAGGAGCTGATCCGGGATGGAAAGGTGCGGGCCATCGGCGCCTCGAACTTCACGGCCGCTCGGCTGAAGGAAGCATTGGAGATCAGCGCCGAACTCGGCCTGCCGCGCTACGAAAGCCTGCAGCCCAAATACAATCTGTCCGACCGTGCCGAATACGAGGCCGATCTCGAGCCGCTCTGTCGCAAGGAGGAGGTTGGCGTCATTCCCTATTACGGTCTCGCCAGCGGGTTCCTGACGGGCAAGTACCGGTCGGAAGCGGATTTCGGCAAGAGCGTGCGCGGCGGGCGCATGACCGCCTATCTCGATGATCGCGGCAAGCGCATTCTTGCAGCGCTCGACGAAGCGGCCGATCGGAAGAATGCGACGCCGGCTCAAGTAGCGCTCGCATGGCTCATGGCCCGACCAGGACTCACGGCGCCGATCGCGAGCGCCACGAGCGTGGAACAGATCCGTGATCTCGTGCAGGCGACGAAGCTGCGCCTCGACAATGATGACATCGCGCAGCTTGATCAGGCCAGCAATCCGACCTGAACAGGCCGTTGCCATCAAGGCATCGAAATTTTGCATAGCAGCCCTCCGTTGCATCGAAAGGAGGGCTGATTATCTCGTATCGACCTGTACTATAGATAATTCCACAGGATCGAATGAGGTTTTACGATGAGCGCTGATGCCAATGCATTGTTCCAGCCCTTCACGCTGGGCGACCTGACCCTGCCGAACAGGCTCGTCATGGCGCCCCTCACCCGGAACCGGGCGGCGGAGGGAGATGTGGCTCGCGATATTACGGCGACCTATTACGCTCAGCGCGCCAGCGCCGGCCTCCTGATCTCGGAAGGTTCGCAGATTTCCCACCAGGGCCAGGGCTACCTGCGCACGCCTGGCATCTATTCTCCGGAGCAGGTTGCCCATTGGCGTAAAGTGACCGATGCGGTTCACAAGGCCGGCGGGCGGATCTTCATTCAGCTCTGGCATGTGGGCCGCGTGTCCCACACCTCGCTGCAGCCGGGCGGCGGCGCGCCTGTCGGCCCCTCGCCGCTTCGCGCCCAGACCAAGACCTTCCTCAAGGAAGGCTTTGCGGAAGTGTCGGAGCCTCGCGCCCTCGATATCTCGGAAATTCCCGGCATTCTGCGCGATTACGAGAATGCAGCCCGCAATGCCAAGGAGGCCGGGTTCGATGGCGTCGAGATCCACGCGGCGAACGGTTATCTGCTCGACCAGTTCATGAAGGACGGCTCGAACCACCGCACGGACGCCTATGGCGGCTCCATCGAAAACCGAGCCCGCCTGACCATCGAAGCGGTCGAGGCCGTGCTCAAGGTCTGGGACAAGGGACGCGTCGGCATCCGCCTCTCGCCCGCCAAGGTCAACGACACTGCCGATTCCAATCCGCAGGCTCTGTTCAGCCACGTGGTGCAGAAACTCGACGGACTTGGGCTTGGCTATATCCATGTGATCGAAGGCGCCACCCAGGGTGACCGGAACGCCGTGAACGTGGATTACGAGGGCCTGCGCCGCTCCTTCCGCGGCGCCTATATCGCCAATAACGGCTATGACCGCGACATGGCCGCCGAGGCCGTCTCCAGCGGCCGTGCCGATCTGGTGGCGTTCGGGCGTCTCTTCATCGCCAATCCGGATCTCGTGGAGCGCTTCCGTCTCAACGCGCCTCTCAACGAGCCCGACCGCGCCACCTTCTATGGCGGCGACACCGAGGGCTACACGGATTATCCGGGCCTCGACGAGGCCGCCTGACCATCGGCAGGCTCTTCAGCAGCCCTGGCAGATTCCGCGCCTGACCCTCTTGTCGGCCTCTTCGAGGAGTTTCTCCTCGCGCGTGCTGGGGCCGACGGTAGAACGCTCGCCCGGTTGCAGGCGATTGTTGCCTGCGACCGTGCCTGTGGCGGCTGGCCCGGAGCTGCCCTCCGTGCCGGGCGGAGGAATAGGGCCGGTGGTGGTTGAATTCCCTGCCGGCGTGCTCCCTGTCGATCCGCCGGCACGGCTTGCCCTGTTTCCGGGATCGGCACTTCCCCGCATGCCTTGGGCAGGCGGGCGAAGGGTCGAACCGCTCGGGGTAGCAGACGAGCCGCTGGACGGTGATGCCGAGGATGACGAGCCGCTACTGGAACCGCCCGAGGCCCCCTGTGCCCATGCCGCTCCGGCGATCAGGCAGCCTGCGAGCAGCGCGGTTGAGATTGTGAGGTGACGCATCGGCTCCTCCCTTTGGGTCGCTGTTGCACGTCAACTCCAAGCAAACTCACGAGTCTTGGCTACCGTTCCGCCAAATTGTCAGGCTCACCGGCCCTCTCGGATCGAGGATCTGGCGGGGCCCCGGCCTCAATCCATGTGCCGACAGGAGCGCCTCGGCCCTCGTATCGCCATCGCAGCCTGAGAGGACAGGCACACCGTTTGGAACGAAAGTTCCCTCCGCCCGCGTCAGGTGGAAGGCTGTGTATCCAATTCCCAGAAAAAGATCGAACACTTGACGCCCACCGGGTACGGCGACGCGCCCACCCGTCGGCAGCACGGTCTGGATCGCCTCGGCCCAGGGCAGACTTTCAGGATTCCACCACCAGCCGTCCGCGCGCCGCTCCAAGCCGGTCGAAGAGGAAGACACGATCATCCGCAGGCGGCCTCTCGGGTTCGGATTGGACTCATGTCCCAGGCGGCCGAGCACCGTCACGTCGGACTTGTTGAGCTCGGCCTGGAAATAGGCCCAATCGGCATCGTTGCGGAGCACATCGGGCGTCTGCCCCGAGGCATCGGCAATGCAGTCGTTGTCGGAGACGATGGCGTAGCCGTGGATTTCAACCTTGGACATGGATCGGGCTTTTCCGGGATGAATGGACGATGGCGGCCTTCATGAGAATGAAGAGCACGAGCGCATTGAGCACATGCCACAGAAAATGGGTTCCTGTAGGCATTGTCGCGCAGACCGTGCTATCGACGGAGCGGAAAAACAGGGACAGGGCAAACACGCAAGCCGCCAGCAGAAGCGCCCTGCCCGCTTCCCGCACGCCTGATGCCTGACAGACGGTCCCGACCGCGAACAGCGCCAAGGCCGCCGGGAGATATCCGACCGATCCGTTCAGCGTCAGGCCGGGAAGAATGCCGAACCAGAGACGGCCGAAGGACATGTTGAAGGCGGCAAACAGCACCGTCACGGCAATGGCCGCGACCAGCCCGAGGCCGAGATACCGGGCCATGGCGATCAGGAAATAGCTGTAGATGAAGACGGCGATGGGCAGCACGTCCGCCAGGAGCGACCACCGGTAGGCGAAGGTGTGAAACAGGAAGCTGCCGGTTCCGACGATGAAGGTGACGGCAATCAGCCAGAGTGCCGACCAGTCCCGACCTCCCGCCCGCCGCCAGAGCACGAGGGCACAAAGGGCCGCTGCGATGAAGGCGCCGTTCGTCACCGCATTCAGCGGCTCGGCCCAGAATGCGGCCCCGAGGCGTTCGCAATAGCTGTCGATGGGGGTGAACCAGGATTCGGGCATGAGACGCAACCGTGGGGATGATGACGAGTTCCAGCTTGCCAGCCGAGGACGAAAATCCGATGAAACAACGAGACCGAAAGAGCGAGAATGTCCCGATGCGCATTGCCACCTGGAACGTGAACTCCATCAAGCAGAGGCTGGACCACCTCGCCACCTTCGTGAAGAGCGCCGATCCGGATGTGGTCTGCCTGCAGGAGCTGAAATGCGTGGACGAGACCTTTCCCCGGGGCGAGGTCGAGGCACTGGGCTACAACGTCGTCACCCATGGCCAGAAGGCCTATAACGGCGTCGCTATCCTCTCCAAGCGCCCGCTCGAGGATGTGCGCCGCGGCCTGCCCGGAGACGAGAGCGACGAGCAGGCGCGCTACCTGGAAGGGGTGATCTCAACCTCGAACGGTGCCGTGCGGGTGGCCTCCATCTACCTGCCGAACGGCAATCCCATCGGCACGCCGAAATTCGACTACAAGCTCGCCTGGATGGACCGGCTCCGCGCCCATGCCAAGAGCCTGCTCGTGCTCGAAGAGCCCCTCGTCCTGTGCGGCGACTACAACGTCATCCCCGAGCCCAAGGACGCCATGGACCCGGCCGCCTGGACCAACGACGCCCTGTTCCAGCCGGAGAGCCGGGCGAGGTTCCGGGAGCTTCTCAATCTCGGCTTCCTCGATGCGGTGCGCGCCTGCAACGATCAGCCGGGTCTCTACTCGTTCTGGGATTATCAGGCCGGCGCCTTCCAGCGGAACAACGGCATCCGCATCGACCACCTGCTGCTCTCGGCCCAGGCACAGGACAAGCTCAGGACGACCTCGATCCGAAAGGACGTGCGCGGTTGGGACAAGCCCTCCGACCACGTGCCGGTGATCGTCAATCTGGATATCGAGTGATCCTCAAACGCTTCGCCGTCATCCCCGTCCCCGGACTTGATCCGGGGATCCACGCCTTTATCCCGCTGTGGTTCCCAAGACGTAGATGGCCGGGACAAACCCGGCCATGACTATGGGAAGGCTCCGTAGCCTGCGTTAACGCCGCGACTGGATGTACTGCTCAAGCAGAGCCAGCGCCAACTTCCGGTCGCTCTCGTCCGCGGCTGCGAAGGCCTCGTCGTAGAGCGACACGATCCATTGATCCTTGGCGCCATCGGTCGAGGCTTCGCGCGCGAGAGTCAGCCACATGAGGCCCTTGGCCCGCTGGCGTGGAACGCCCTGCCCGGTCATCAGCAGATGACCGAGGAGCGCCTGGGATGCGGTGTGTCCCTTCTCGGCCGCCAGATTGAACCAGCGCGCCGCGTGGCGGGCGTCCTTTCGGACGCCGGTTCCCTCGAGATAGAGACGCGCGAGATTGTACTGCGCATTGGAATCGCTGAAATAGGACGCCGCGTAGCTGAACATCTCGACGGCGCGCTCCGGATTGGCCGCGACATAGGTGTCCTTGATGCCGTCCAGGAAATAGGTGCCGAGCGCCACGAAGGCGCTGGAGACGACAGCGGAGTTCGGGGAATCAGGGCTCTCGTCCGCATGCTGGTCGGCGAGCCTGGAGAAATATTCGAAGGCCTTCAGGTCGTCGTGCTCGACACCGTCGCCATCGGCATACATGCGACCGAGCTTCCAGAGCGCGAGCGAATGCCCTTGGCCCGCCGCATATTCGAGCGCGTGCACGGCTCCGAGTTTGTCGCCGGCATAGTAGTCACGCATGCCGCTGCGCAGGGCATCGCGTGCCGAACCATACTTGGTGGCAGGCGCCAAGGCTGGCGAGAGTGCGGGCGTGAGCGGTTGCGGACGCGGCGCGGCATCGAGCGCATAGGCTGCGCCTGCACCAAGGGTAGCCACCCACAATGTGGCTGCGAGGAGTTTAAACGTCCGCATAGGTTTCTTTTTCTGCGGCTCCGCCGGGATGGGTGACAGCCCCATCCCGCGCAGGACCCACTGTTTGTGCGTATTTCCAGAGATAGCCTGAGGTGGCGTTGGTCTCGCGCGGCTTCCATTCAGCGCGGCGCTTGGCCAGTTCCTCGTCCGATAGCTCGACGTCGATGGTGCCCTTGATGGCATCGATCGCGATGATGTCGCCGTCCTTGATCAATCCAATCGGGCCGCCCACCGCCGCTTCCGGCCCCACATGACCGATGCAGAAGCCGCGTGTCGCGCCAGAGAAGCGACCGTCGGTGATCAGTGCGACCTTGTCACCCATGCCCTGGCCGTACAGCGCCGCCGTGGTGGAGAGCATCTCGCGCATGCCGGGACCGCCGCGCGGTCCCTCATAGCGGATCACCAGAACCTCGCCTTCCTTGTACTGGCGCGTGGAGACCGCCTCGAAGCAGGCCTCCTCGCCGTCGAAGCAGCGCGCCGGGCCGCGAAAGACCTGCTTGTCCGTCGCCATGCCGGCGACCTTCACGATGGCGCCTTCGGGAGCGAGGTTTCCTTTGAGCCCCACGACGCCGCCGGTGGGCGTGATCGGCGTGTTGGCCGGATAGACCACGTCTTGATGCTCGTTCCATTTCACGGAAGCGAGGTTCTCGGCCATGGTGCGGCCGGTCACCGTCATGCAGTCGCCGTGCATGAAGCCGTGATCGAGCAGCGTCTTCATGAGCAGCGGAATGCCGCCGACCTCGAACAGATCCTTGGCGACGTAGCGCCCGCCGGGCTTCAGATCGGCGATGTAGGGCGTGCGCTTAAAAATCTCGGCGACGTCGAACAGGTCGAACTTGATGCCCGCCTCATGCGCGATGGCTGGCAGATGCAAAGCCGCATTGGTCGAGCCGCCGGAGGCCGCAACGACCGTTGCAGCGTTCTCCAGCGACTTGCGGGTCACGATATCGCGCGGGCGGATGTTTCTGGCGATCAGGTCCATGATCTGCTCGCCGGCCGCAGCGCAGAACCGGTCGCGGATCTCGTAAGGCGCTGGAGCGCCCGCCGAGTACGGCAGGGCAAGACCCATGGCCTCGGACACGGTCGCCATGGTGTTAGCGGTAAACTGTGCCCCGCAGGCGCCGGCCGACGGACAGGCCACCTGTTCGAGCTCGGTCAGGTCCTCATCCGACATTTCGCCGACGGAGTACTTGCCGACCGCCTCGAAGAGATCCTGCACGGTCACCTGTCGGCCGCGGAAGGAACCGGGAAGAATCGAACCGCCATAGATGAAGATCGACGGCACGTTGAGGCGCACCATCGCCATCATCATGCCGGGCAGAGACTTGTCGCAACCGGCCATGCCGACGAGCGCGTCGTAGGAATGACCACGCATGGTCAGCTCGACCGAATCCGCGATCACCTCGCGCGACGGGAGCGACGCCTTCATGCCCTGGTGGCCCATGGCGATGCCGTCGGTGACGGTGATGGTGCAGAACTCGCGCGGCGTGCCGCTGGCGGCCGCGACGCCCTTCTTCACGGCTTGCGCCTGTCGCATCAGCGAGATGTTGCAGGGGGCGGCCTCGTTCCAGCAGGTGGCGACGCCGACGAGCGGCTGCGCGATCTGCTCCTTGGTCAGACCCATGGCGTAGAGGTAGGAGCGATGCGGCGCGCGAGCGGGCCCCACCGTCACGTGACGGCTCGGCAGCTTCGACTTGTCGATCAACCGCGCATCCATGGCTTCAACTCTTTTCCCAGCCGGTTCTCACGAGGAGATCCAAGCCCTTTGGAACTCCCGTGATCTGCCATGTGCCACGCTACCGATGCAACGATCCTTACGAAGGATCACTTCAACAGCCTTAATTCCGATTTCGCCCCTGGCGCCGTAACGTAAAGCTTTGGTTTTGAAGCACTTTAATCTGCTTCAGGAGTAGCGCCCGGTTTATGGCGGCATCGCGGCGGAGCTTGGGCCAAGAGGGGCAAGATGTTGAAGGTTTGAAGGTGTTGCTTGGCCGCAACAATTTTGGGACAGGATTCTCCTGTCGCGTCTCTCCATACCCCCTGTTCAGAGAGTATCCGCAACGGCAGGTCTGATTCATAAAGATACCCTGTTTCAAGCAAGAACTCCGCTCGTCGAGCGGCGAAAACAGGGAATTCACGCGATGGCTGCGCCTGTCCTTTGGGGATCCGAATTTCTCGTCAACACCTTCACGCAGGATGGTCAGTTCACTCCAGATGTGGTGTTGTTGAAGGACGGATCCTTCGTCGCGGTCTGGGGACTGAATTATGGAGACGACGATCGAGGTGGAATTCGAGGACAGGTGTTCTATGCCGACGGCACGAAAAAGGGCGGCGAGTTCATCATCACCGAGCATGCCGGGGCCGATGGAGACACAGGCCGACCATCGATCGCCGTGCTCAACGACGGCCGCTTTGTCGTAGCGTGGCAGGACAACAGCGAGCAACCGGGAGATCAGCCTACGGAGATCCGAGCACGCCTGTACTCACCGGCCGGAGAGGCGTTAGGGACGGAGTTCGTCGTCAATTCCAACAAAGGCGGTTTTCAAAATCGGCCCGATGTCTCGGCCACAGCCAACGGCGGATTTGTGATCACCTATGAAACGCCGCCTCTTCCAGGCGATGTGGCCGCACAGGCATATGACGCCAATGGCAATCCTCTCGGTGTCGAGACTCCCGTTCCTGTGACCGCTGGATCCAATCCCACCGCGGTCGGGCTGAAGAACGGCAACTATGCCGTCTTCTATTCGGGAAGCATCGCGGCCGATCCGTCCGGTTTCGCCATCATCGGCCGCATCATGACGGCGGACGGACAGCCGGTTCCCGGCAGCCAGGAATTCCTGGTGCCGACCACAACAACAGGCGATCAGGAATACCCTGCTGCGACCCTGCTTGAGGACGGCCGCATCGTCGTGGTCTGGCAGCATCCCGACGGACCGAGCGGCGACGGTTCAGGCTCCTGCATCATGGCGCAGATCCTGAACGCCGACGGCTCGAAATCGGGTGGCGAATTCAGGATCAACGTGACGACGGTAGACGGCCAAGGGAGGCCTGCAGTTACGGCGCTTGCGGACGTGGGCTTCGCCGTGGCCTTCGAGGACTACAGTCGCTATGACGAAACCAAGTCCGATATCTGTCTGGTGACCTTCGACCGCTTTGGCACTCGTACCGGGGACGAGATCCGCGTCAACGCCGGCCTCGGCGAACAAGGGGAGATCAGCCTGACCGCTCTGGCGGATGGCCGCATTCTTGTGAGTTGGGATGACGAGACCCCAGGCCGCCCGGACGATCCACTGGGCATCCGAGCCCAGATCGTGGATCCGCGCACCACCGGCCAGATCTTCGCCGGCACCGGTGCAGACGATCAGTTCGGCGGCACGATCTATGGCGATGCCTTGGGCGGCGGGTTGGGCGTCGACCGCCTGTGGGGCTATCACGGCAACGACACGCTGGATGGCGGGGCAGGCGCCGATATCCTGAGCGGCGGCGATGGCATCGACTTCGTCTCCTTCGCCAGTGCCAGGACCGGCGTGGCGGCGAGCCTTGCGGGCGGCAGCGGCGGCGATGCGGCGGGCGATACCTACAGCTCCATCGAAGGCCTTCTGGGCTCGTCCTTCGATGACGTGTTCGTCGGCACCGGATCCGCGATCCTGAAAGGCCGAGGCGGCAACGACACCTATTACATCAGGGCCGGAGATGTTTTCGAGGAAGCCGTCAATGAGGGCCGGGATACGGTGATCGTCAGCGGCAGCTATGCGTTGAACTCGGATGCGCAGATCGAGATTCTCAAGCTCTCCGGCGTGTCGTCGAGGGTCAGCGCCAATCTCACCGGCTCCGACACGGCCAACCAGATCTTCGGCCATGCGGGCGTGAACACGCTCAAGGGCCAGGGCGGCAACGACACCATCTATGGTGGAGCCGGCAACGACAAGCTCTATGGCGGTTCCGGCTCGGGCAAGGACACCTTCGTCTTCGACACGACACCGCACAAGACCAGGAACGTGGACCGGATCTACGACTTCAATCCGAAATACGACTCGATCTGGTTGGAGAACAAATACTTCACCAAAGTGGGATCCGGCTCGGCCTCGAAGCCGAAGAAGTTCAAGAGCGATATGTTCGTGAAGAGCAACAAGGCACAGGATGCCGAGGATCGGATCGTCTACGACAAGAAGTCGGGCGCGCTCTATTACGACAAGGACGGCACCGGCTCGGCGTCTCAGGTGAAGATCGCCACCCTCTCGAAGAACCTGAAGCTCACCTACAGCGACTTCTTCGTCATCTAGCCTTTAGATGGACGATAGCAGGGCCGGATCCATTCCGGTCCTGTTCGGTCAGGACTCCACCCCTTCAGACGAGAACCAGACATCGTCGTAGACCGCGATGGCGCTCGCGTCGGGAGATCGCTCGCCCCTGATCCAAACGGAGCGAACGTCCGCAAGGTCGGCTTCGGTCGGCAGGTTTGCGACCGAGATTTTTTCGGTCGTGCCGCTGCATGAGATGAACCCGACCGTCATGAGCGATTGCGCGCTGAAGCCTCCCGTCTGCCGCGTCACCAACAGCGCCGGCCCCCAGCCTTTGTGCGGCTGCCAGGGAAAGATCAGCCGTCCTCCCGGATTGAGTGCCCGCAACCATTGCACATCGGGGGCGATGGCACCCGCATTGACGTAAACGATATCGGCATTCGGCAAGACCCGGCCGAAGGCGGAGGCCGCGTGGACGGTCACATTGGGATAGGGGATCAGGTTTCTCGCCGCCTGGGCGGCCAGATCGGTTTCGTACTCGAACGCTTCGACATGCCCGTCCGGCTGCACGAGAAGCGCCAGGATGGCGGTATAGTAGCCGGTCCCCGCGCCCACATGGATCACGGTCTCGCCAGGCTGCGGGTCGACCGCATCGATCCAGGCTGCATGGAGGGCTGGCTCGCCATTGTTGATGCCGCGCTCGGAATCGATGGCGACGAGGACGTTGTTGTAAATCTCGGCGACGTCAGAGGTCCGCCTCGCGACACCCATGCTGATGACCGCCCATGGCGGGGGCGGCAGAAAGGCTTCGCGAACGACCTCTGCGAAGGCATCCCTGATCCGGCGATTTTCGACGCCGGCCAGGTTCATGACTTGAGACGCGTAGAAGCCTCGCGCCTTCTCGGACGCGTAGGCACCGGTCCCATCCTTCATGGTCACTGTCAGCCCTCCCCTCCGTTTGGAGAGGCCTCCAAGGATCGCGCCCATGATAAATGGGGCTTTTCAGGAATCTGCCAATGGCTCCTCGGCATCTCACTTCCTTTGGTCTGGTCCTTGCGATGCTTCCGCTCCTGGCCGCCTGCACCCAGACAGCGGCTCCTGCAATGCCGCAGGAAGCTGAGGGATCGGGCGCCCTTGCCGCGATCGCTGACGCGCAGCAGACCCAGGCCAAGCACCGCATGACATCGGCCGCGCTGAACCTCGCAAGCTCGTTCGACCCAACCGGGCTATCCGGCTATGCGGTCGGCGCGGTCGAGGAAGCGCAACAGCAGATCGAGGACGAGAAGTATCGGCGCATCGATGAAGAGGTCGAAAAAGCCCTCGCCGAAGCTGAGGCTTTGCACGCGCAGAACGAAAGGCTGGAGCGGCAGAAGGCCAATACGGCGGGTAGGCCATCCCGCCGCAAGGTAGCGCCTTAAGCCGGCGGATTACATCCTGAACACGCCGAACCTGGTTTCAGGCACGGGAGCGTTCAGTGCCGCCGAGAAGGCCAGCGCCAGCACACGGCGCGTCTCGGAGGGCAGGATGATGCCGTCGTCCCACAGGCGCGCGGTGGCGTAATAGGGCGAGCCCTCCTTCTCGTACTTGTCGCGAATCGGTGCCTTGAAGGTCTCTTCCTCCTCCGTGCTCCAGGCCTTGCCCTCGGCCTCGATATTGTCGCGCCGCACGGTGGCGAGGACGCTTGCCGCCTGCTCGCCGCCCATCACCGAAATGCGCGAGTTCGGCCAGGTGAAGAGGAAGCGCGGGGAATAGGCGCGGCCGCACATGCCGTAATTGCCGGCACCGAAGGAACCGCCGACCAGAAGCGTGATCTTGGGCACCTGAGCGCAGGCCACCGCCGTCACCAGCTTGGCGCCGTCCTTGGCGATGCCACCCGCCTCGTACTGACGCCCGACCATGAAGCCGGAGATGTTCTGCAGGAAGAGCAGCGGAATGCGCCGCTGGCAGCACAGCTCGATGAAATGCGCGCCTTTAAGCGCGCTCTCCGAGAACAGGATGCCGTTATTGGCAATGATGCCAACCGGCATGCCCCAGATCCGGGCAAAGCCTGTCACCAGCGTCGTGCCGTAGAGGCGCTTGAACTCGTCGAACTCGGAACCGTCGACGAGGCGCGCGATCACCTCACGGATGTCATACTGCTTCTTGAGATCGGTCGGCACGATTGCATCGAGATCGGCGATGGAATATTTCGGCTCGACGGGATCGGCGATGTCGATGTCGATGCTCTTGCGGGTGTTCAGCGTGCCGACGATGCGGCGCGCTATGGCGAGGGCATGAACGTCGTCGGTGGCATAATGATCCGCCACGCCGGATTGCCGGGCATGCACCTCCGCACCGCCGAGATCCTCCGCCGACACCACCTCGCCCGTCGCCGCCTTCACCAGGGGCGGGCCACCGAGGAAGATGGTGCCCTGACGGCGCACGATGATCGTCTCGTCGGACATCGCCGGCACATAGGCGCCGCCCGCCGTGCACGAACCCATGACGCAGGCGATCTGCGGGATGCCGAGCGAAGACAGGGTCGCCTGATTGTAGAAGATGCGGCCGAAATGCTCGCGGTCGGGGAACACCTCGGTCTGGTGCGGCAGGTTCGCACCGCCGGAATCGACGAGATAGATGCAGGGCAGACGATTCTCGCGCGCCACTTCCTGGGCGCGCAGATGTTTCTTCACCGTCATCGGATAGTAGGTGCCGCCTTTGATCGTCGAGTCGTTGCAGACGATCATGACCTCGCGGCCTTCGACGCGCCCGATGCCGGTGATGATGCCGGCACCATGAATCGCATCCTCGTACATGCCGTGAGCGGCGAGCGAGCCAAGCTCCAGGAACGGAGCGCCGGGGTCGAGGAGGCGCATCACCCGCTCGCGCGGCAGGAGCTTGCCGCGGGCGAGATGCCGCTCCCGCGCCTTGGCGGGGCCGCCCTCGGCGACCGACTGCCGCTTGGACTGGAGTTCCTGGGCGATTTCGGCCCAGGCGGCACGGTTCGCCCGCGCGGTTTCCGATGTCAGATCGGCAGAGGTGGCGATGACAGGCACGGCGCAGGTCTCCCTTGTTCCTGGCTCCTTCGCGGCGGCGAGCCGGAGAGCCTCACCGTCAGTACCTAGAACCGGTGAGCCCGCGCAACTGGCTTCAGCAGAAGGTCACGTCAGCCTTTCGCACGAATGACTGCTTCTTCTCGCACCACGCCGGGTCCGCAGCGATAGGCGATGCCGCGCACGAGCGACCAGTCGTGGGAGACCTGCTGCAGATAGAGATGCGTGCCGCCGAGCGCGACGGTCGCCTGGAGCATATCCTCGGTGGCATAGCCGAAGGTGGAACGGCCGAGGGTCACGCCGAAGCCGATATCGACGGGCCTGTGGGTTCCCGGCGTCGTCGGAGTGACGGGACTGACCTCGGCGAGGCGCGTACAAGCCAGCACATCCGCAGGCGAATCGACGATCTTGACGAGTTCCGTCGGCGCAGGCCGGACGGCGCAGGCCGAGGCGGCCAGGGCGACGAGGGAAGCGAGAAGGGCACGTTGCATGGAAGTTCCGCCAATGATCAGCCGATTGCTCCAGCTTAGAGCATGAAGCGGTCTTGGGGAGAAGCCTTGCCGTATCCGCTGTGAAAAACCTAGACGCCGTGGCTCAAGAGCAACGGTCTGCTTACCCGCTCCGTCGGCCCGAAGATCTCCTCGAAAGCCTTGCGCATCGCCGCATCGACCTCTGGCATCGTGACGGGGATCCCGAGATCGACAAGGCTCGTCACCCCGTGCTGGGTCACGCCGCAGGGAACGATGCCGGAAAAATGCGAGAGATCCGGCTCCACGTTCAGGCTGATGCCATGAAAGGTGGCCCAGCGGCGGACGCGGATTCCGATGGCGGCGATCTTGTCCTCGGCAGTCTCGCCCTTGTCAGGCCTGCGCACCCACACGCCGACCCGATCCTCCCGCCGCTCGCCGCGGATGTTGAAGGCATCGAGCGTCGCGATGAGCCAGGCCTCCAGGGCGGTCACATAGCGACGCAGATCCGGAGCGCGGCGCTTGAGATCGAGCATTACATAAGCCACCCGCTGCCCGGGACCGTGATAGGTGTATTGCCCTCCCCGCCCCGTCTGATGAACGGGAAAGCGGTCAGGTTCCACGAGGTCCGCCGGCTTAGCGGAAGTCCCCGCCGTATAAAGCGGCGGATGCTCCACGAGCCAGACCAGCTCCCGCGCCTCTCCGGCAGCAATCGCCTCGGCGCGGGCCTCCATGAAGGCGACGGCCTCCTCATAGCCGACAAGGCCATCCGTGATGAGCCATTCCACGGGGTCGGAGCCGCTGTCGGGATGGAATTGAACGGTCAGGCTGTCTCGCAGGTTCGACACCGATTTACCTTGGAACTTGGCGGGAAGCGGAGCGGGAATGCTCCGGTCCCTGAAGGAGCACGGGTCAACCTCGCACTCTTCGTGAAACTCCCGCTTATATAGTCGTTACAGGCGCTTATCGCCTATACCGCCATAGGCAAGCGTGGCATTCGCTCAGCTCAATCGCCGCAAGCTCCACGGAAGGGGTTGCGGTGTCCCAATCGATCTGCTAGAGCGGCGACCTCTTCAGGAAAACCAGTCCTGAAACCGAGTTCGCGGTCATGGCGGAATTGGTAGACGCACTACCTTGAGGTGGTAGCGGGGAGACCCGTGGAGGTTCGAGTCCTCTTGACCGCACCAACTTTCGGCACGCTCGTGTCGAAGACGAAAAAGGCCCCTTTCGGGGCCTTTTTTGTTGACCATATCTGTTCAGCGCAAGGCGGCTTGAACCATCGTCTCAGCCCCCTGAATCGAGCTGGCAGGGACGGCCAATAACTGTTTCTTCGAGAAAGTCTTTTAGGCGCATTGCGTGGTCCTCCATGCACACCTAAAAGGCGGACAACCCACCTTCAGAGCTTCAGAGGACGGCTGATGCTGGAAGTCGAAGACAAGACGCCGCTTCCGAAGCCCGATGGGCCTGAAACCGAATCCCTGGCCTTCAGGGATGAGGAAGGCGAGCTCAATCCGGAATTCCTGGCCGCCGCCGCCGATGCCATTGAGGCCTCGGAGGTCGAGCGCCTGCAGAAGCTCGTCGAGGACTTCCACGAATCCGAACTCGGCGATCTTCTCGAGGCGCTCGAGCCGGATCAGCGCCCGCGTCTCATCGAGCTTCTCGGCACCTCCTTCGACTTCGCCGCCCTCACCGAGGTGGACGAAGCGGTCCGCGAGGAGATCCTCGAGGAACTCGAGACGGCGACCGTGGCCGAGGGCGTGCGCGACCTCGATTCCGACGATGCCGTCACCATTCTCGAAAGCCTTCCCGAAGAGGAGAAGGCAGAAGTTCTCGATCAGCTTCCCGCCATCGAGCGCGTCGCCCTCCAGCGCTCCCTCGACTACCCGGAAGACAGCGCCGGACGGCGCATGCAGACCGAGTTCATCGCTGTGCCGCCGTTCTGGACGGTGGGGCAGACCATCGACTTCATGCGCGAGACGGAGGAGTTGCCGGAGACCTTCTACGAGATCTTCGTCATCGATCCGGCCGCTCATCTGCTCGGAGCGGTTCCCCTGGACAAGCTCCTGCGCTCCAAGCGCCCGGTCACGATCCAGGACATCATGAACGCCGAGCCCGACCGGGTGGAGGCGACCGAGCATCAGGAGGAAGTCGCCCGCCTGTTCGAGCGCTACAACCTCGTCTCTGCCGCAGTGGTGGACGAGTCAGGCCGGCTCGTCGGCGTGATCCTTGTCGATGACATCGTGGACGTGCTCGAGGAAGAGGCGGACGCCGACATCAAGCAACTCGGCGGCGTGAAATCGGACGAAGAGCTCTCCGATACGGTGCTCTATACCCAGCGAAGCCGCTTTCCCTGGCTTTTCGCCAATATGTGCACCGCCTTCCTGGCCGCGAGCGTCATCAGGCTCTTCTCGGAGTCCCTCGAGCGGATGGTGGCACTCGCCATCCTGATGCCCATCGTCGCCTCCATGGGCGGCAATGCCGGCACCCAGACCATGACTGTCGCCGTCCGGGCGCTCGCCACCCGCGAGCTCGGGCGCTCCAATGCCTGGCGCATCATCCGCCGCGAGGCGGCGGTCGGCCTGCTTAACGGGCTGGTCTTCGCCGTCATCCTGGGGAGCGTGGCCGGTCTGTGGTTCCAGTCGCCGCAGCTCGGGGTCGTGATCGGCCTCGCACTCATCACGGTCCTGGTCTTCGCGGCCCTCGGAGGCATCTTTGTGCCGCTGACCCTCAACAAGCTCGGCGTCGACCCGGCCGTGTCGTCTGGACCCTTCGTCACCAGCATCACGGACATCGTCGGCTTCCTAGCCTTTTTAGGTATCGCAACGGCCTGGTTTCATCTGTAGGCTCGCTTCGCACCGCTGTCGTAAGGGCCTGTTAACGCTCTTCCGGCATCTCTGGTGCGATCCCGTTTTGCGTACAATACAGTTGAACCGATGAAGACTCGCCGCCGCTCCTCCAGCCGCTCCAAGAGTTCCGGCCTAACGACATTCGTTCGGGCTGCCCGGTTCAGCGCGCTCGCTGCAATCGCCTTGGGTCTCGCCTCCTGCGCCATCGCCCCCTCGTCGGGCCGTTACCCGACGAAGGGTGACGCCCGCCCCCACGAGGGCGTCGCGACGGCTCACCGATTGCCGATCCATGGGGTCGACATCTCCAAGTGGCAGGGTGACGTCGACTGGGCCGCCCTGCACCAGGCCGGCACCAAGTTCGCCTTCATCAAGGCGACCGAGGGCGGTGACCATATCGACAGCAAGTTCCATGAGAACTGGTGGGAGGCCAAGAAGGCGGGCGTTCCGCGCGGCGCCTACCATTTCGTCTATTGGTGCCGTCCGGCCCATGAGCAGGCGGCATGGTTCAAGCGCAACGTGCCTCAGGATCCGCACGCCCTCCCCCCAGTTCTCGACGTGGAGTGGAACGGACAGTCGGTGAACTGCCCGAAAAAAGTTCCGCGCGAGCAGGCGCTCGCCATGATCAACGTGATGCTGCGCGAGATGGAAGCGCATACCGGCAAGCGGCCGATCATCTACACCGACATCACCTTCCACAAGGAGATCCTGGAGGGCGAGTTCAACGACTACCCGTACTGGATCCGCAGCACGGCAGCCGAGCCCCACGTGCGCTACAACGACCGCCGCTGGACCTTCTGGCAGTTCACGACGACGGGCCGGGTTCCCGGCGTGAAGGGCGATGTGGACCGCAACACGTTCTATGGCACCGAGAACCAGTGGCGCATGTTCGTCCAGAGCGCCTGCGACCCCCGCGACCAAGGTCGCCTCAGTGCACAGGGCGTCTGCCGCAACATGGACGCCGTGCAGACGGCGAGCATCGACGAGTAGGCCGATCGATCCGATCAAAGAGATCAGGCTCCCTCACCCAGCGTGAGGGAGCCTTTTCTTTATGGCCTACGACCAATTGCCGGTCGCTGGGACAGCCCCACCTTTCCTTTTCCAAGCGATCCGGCCTTGATAAGGGCAGCATTGCTGACCAAAATGGGCGATCAGAAAAGCGATCCATCGCGACCCGCTTCAGCGGGCCGAGGAATGGAACTGGGAGGACAAGAGATGCTGCCGAATGCCGCCAAGGGCTTCAATTTCGATCTCGGCGAGACCGCCGATGCCATCCGCGAGACCGTGCGCGACTTCGCGCAGGAGAAGATCGCCCCGCGGGCGGAGGAGATCGACCGCACCAACCAGTTCCCGCGCGATCTCTGGCCCCAGATGGGCGATCTCGGCCTGCACGGCATCACGGTCGAGGAGGAATATGGCGGCGCGGGTCTTGGCTATCTTGAGCACGTGATCGCCATGGAGGAGATCTCCCGCGCCTCCGCCTCGGTCGGCCTGTCCTACGGCGCCCATTCGAACCTCTGCGTCAACCAGATCCGCCGCAACGGCAACGAGGAGCAGAAGCGCCGCTACCTGCCGAAGCTGATCTCGGGCGAACATCTCGGCGCGCTCGCCATGTCCGAGCCCGGCTCCGGCTCCGACGTGGTCTCCATGCGCACCCGCGCCGAGAAGCGCAACGACCGTTATGTGCTCAACGGCAACAAGATGTGGATCACCAACGGCCCCACCGCCGAGACCCTGGTGGTCTATGCCAAGACCGACCCGGAGGCAGGCCCCCGCGGGATGACCGCCTTCCTGATCGAGAAGGATTTCAAGGGTTTCTCTACGCATCAGAAGCTCGACAAGCTCGGCATGCGCGGCTCCGACACCTGCGAGCTGGTGTTCCAGGATTGCGAGGTGCCGGAGGAGAACGTGCTTGGCCAGGTCGGCAAGGGCGTGAACGTGCTGATGTCCGGCCTCGACTATGAGCGCGCCGTGCTGGCGGCCGGCTCCACAGGCATCATGCAGGCCTGCCTGGATGTGGTGCTGCCCTACATCCACGAGCGCAAGCAGTTCGGACAGGCCATCGGCGAGTTCCAGCTCGTGCAGGGCAAAGTCGCCGACATGTACGTGACCATGAATGCGGCGAAGGCCTATGTCTATGCGGTCGCCAAGGCCTGCGACCGGGGCGAGACCACCCGCGAGGACGCCGCCGGCGCCATCCTCTATGCCGCCGAGAACGCCACCAAGATGGCCCTCGACGCGATCCAGCTTTTGGGTGGCAACGGCTACATCAACGACTACCCGACGGGCCGCCTGCTGCGCGACGCGAAGCTCTACGAGATCGGCGCCGGCACCAGCGAGATCCGCCGCATGCTGATAGGCCGCGAGCTCTTCGCCAAGACGGCATAAGAGGTGGCCCATAAAGGAGTGAGGCGCGACCGACCCTCTCCCCCTTGTGGGGGAGAGTTGGAGAGGGGGGTGCTGCGCAGGACTGGAACCAGCATGGCGCTCACAACCCCCCTCCGTAGCCCTCCCCCACAAGGAGGGAGGGGAATAGCGCCTACATCCCAGCGCCAGCCACCCAGTGATGAATGACTCAGACTTTGAGGAAGTTTGCTCCTGCGATGGCCATGTGGACCGAAACGGTTACAGTGAGGAATTCATTGATAACCGCGAGGCCTCGATGACCCTGCAGCTCTACGCGCATCCCTTCTCCTCGTACTGCCAGAAAGTCCTGACCGCGCTGTACGAGAACGATACGCCGTTCGACTACCGCACGCTCGGCAATGAACGGAGCGATGCCGAGCTGGAAGCGCTCTGGCCGATCAAGCGCTTCCCCGTGCTCGTGGACGATGGCCGCACCGTCATGGAAGCCATCGTCATCATCGAGTATCTGGGACTTTATCACCCAGGCCCGGTGCGGCTGATCCCCCAGGACCCACGAGAGGCTCTCAATGTGCGGCTGATGGATCGGTTCTTCGACAATTACGTCATGACGCCGATGCAGAAGATCGTCTTCGACTGCATGCGCCAGGAGAAGGACCGCGACCCTTGCGGCGTCGCAGATGCGCACGCGATGCTCGACAGGGCCTATGGCTGGCTCGACAAGACGCTCGCCGGGCGTGAATGGGCGGCTGGCGAGAGGTTCAGCGCCGCCGATTGCGCCGCGGCTCCGTCGCTGTTCTATGCCGACTGGGTTCATCCCATCGCTGAGGCGTTTCCGCGCGTTCGGGATTACCGGACAAAGCTCCTCGCCCGTCCGTCCTTCGCGCGAGCGGTCAACGAGGCCCGGCCCTATCGCCATTTCTTCCCGCCGGGTGCGCCCGACCGCGACTGAGGCACGATAAAAGAGAGTTGAGCACCCCCTTGATCCCTCCCCACAAGGGGGAGGGAAAATGCGCCTGCATTCCATGCGAACTGCCAATAATTTGTAAGCCAGACTCTGAGGTGGCGCTCATTCGGCCGGAACGCTATGAAAGCCCGATCCACCATCAGGAAACCGCCATGACCCTCGACAAGACCATCGCCGATGCCCTGCGCGCCGCCTCGACCGCCACGATCACCACCGTGCTGCTGAAGAAGGGCGTCCGCCGCTGCTGGATGAAGGGGCCGATGCCGGCCTTCAACGCCACGGAAAAGATGGTCGGCCGCGCCTTCACCTTACGCTTCGTGCCGGCGCGCGAGGATCTGGCGACGCCGGAATCCTGGGCCTCGCCACGCTCCACCCGTGCGGCCATCGAGGACATGCCGGAAGGCTGCATCGCCGTGGTCGATTCCATGGGCGTCACCGATGCCGGCATTTTCGGCGACATCCTCACCGCCCGCATGCAGAAGCGCGGCGTCGCAGCGCTGATCACGGATGGCGTGGTGCGCGATGCGGTCGGCGTCGAGGGGACGAACCTGCCGGTCTGGTGCGCGGGCGTCGCGGCTCCTCCCTCTGTGGCCGGCCTCACCTTCGTCGGCTGGCAGGAACCCATCGGCTGCGGCGGCGTCGCGATCTTCCCGGATGACGTGATCGTCGCCGACCGGGACGGCGTGGTGGTGATCCCTGCGGCCATGGTCGAGGAGGTCGCCAAGGCTGCCGTCGAGCAGGAGCGTTACGAGCTTTGGGTCATGCGCGAGGTCGAGAAGGGCGTCCCTCTCCCCGGCCTCTATCCGCCGAATGCCGAGACCAAGGCGCGCTACGAGGCCGAGGCGAACAAGTCGTAAGGCTGAACCGAGTAAGGATGGCGGGTGTTCTACTACCTCTCGAAAGTCGCGTGGTTCTTCGCCACGCCATCCAACCTCCTGATCAGCGTCATCCTGCTTGGGTTGGTGCTCACGTTCTTCAAGCGACTGCGTCTGTTCGGCATCGGTCTAAGCCTCGCCATGACGCTGGCGACCACCGGTCTCGGCCTTCTGCCCATCGCCAGCTACGTCCTGATGCCGTTGGAAGAGCGCTTTCCGCCCTTTCGCGACGACGGCAGGCCGGTGGACGGCATCGTCCTTCTTGGCGGCTCCGTCGAGGCTGCAGATTCCGCCTCCCGCGGCATGATCGTCTCCAATGAATCGGCGGAGCGCGTGCTCGATACCATTCAGCTTGCCCACCGCTATCCGAACGCCCGCATCCTGATCTCGGGAGGTGGAGGCACGGTCTTCGGCGATGGTGCTGCGGAGGCTCCCATCATCGCGGCCTATCTGAAAAGTGTCGGCATCGACCCGGCCCGCATCTTGGTGGAGGACCGCTCACGCACGACCTCCGAGAACGCGCTCTTCTCACGTGATCTCGCGAAGCCCCAGGAGGGCGAGCGCTGGCTACTCGTGACCTCCGCCTGGCACATGCCGCGGGCCGTTGGCGTGTTCGAGAAGGCGGAGTTTCCGGTCACGCCCTACCCGGTCGATTTCCGCACCGGCGGCGGGCGCAACACACGCCGCCCCTTCGCCTTCATCTCGGAAGGTTTGCGGCGGCTCGATCTGGGAACGAAGGAATGGGCAGGCCTGATCGGCTATTATGCGACGGGCCGCACGTCGAGGCTGTTTCCAAGTCCTTAGGTTTCCGCTTCGGGCGGCAGCGCCAGCCGATAGGTCCCGCGAAAATCATCCGGATCGACCGGGCGGCCCTTGCGCAAAATCACAATGCGCCCCTCCTTCATGAGACGCACGGCCACCTTCCGAACCGGCTGCATCAAGGGCCCCCATCCCTCCGGCTGGTTGCCGCCGAGGACTTG
Organism: Microvirga sp. GN3; assembly: GCF_055792825.1. Taxonomy (NCBI): domain Bacteria; kingdom Pseudomonadati; phylum Pseudomonadota; class Alphaproteobacteria; order Hyphomicrobiales; family Methylobacteriaceae; genus Microvirga; species Microvirga sp. GN3. The sequence goes on along the minus strand of NZ_JBVVAK010000032.1, from coordinate 47,546 downwards.
CGCCACATCGGCCGGGCCGATGGTCTTGCCAGGGCCGCGCTCTTCGAGAAGAGCGAGCATCGAGGACTCCAGCTCCTCCGGCGTCGCGTTCCTAGACATCGGTCGACCTCAAGGCTGCATCGTGGGCATCCGACAGAAACTGGCGCCGCCACATGACGAGCAGAACGCCGGCCGTCGCCCCGATGAAGAGATAGGCGCTCACAAACCAACCGAGATAGGCCAGCGAGAAGAAGAAGGCCCGCTGCCCCCGGTTGAAATGCTTGCCGGCGACCGCGTTCATCGTACCCGCCTGCCGGGCCACCGCGAGGGCCTCGGTCTGGTTGCTTTCCTTGAGGACGGGAACTGCGCCGACGATGATCACCATGTAGTTGAAGAGGCGGTACGCCCAGGCGAATTTGAAAAAGGCATAGACGAAGATCACCGCCAGTCCGATCACCTTCACGTCCCAGGCAAGCCGCGTCGGCGGAGGACCGAATGGCAGATCGGCAAAGACGGGAAGCACCGAGTCGGTGGATTGCAGCAGCGCCAGCACGCCGCCGATGGCGATCAGCGAGGTCGAGGCGAAGAAGGCGGTACCGTTCATGAGCGAGGCCATGATCGTGGTGTCGACGATCCGGTTCTCGCGCACCACCATCTGCTCCATCCAGCGATAGCGGTACTGGTTCATGATCTTATTCAGGCTTCTCTGCCCGGCGGGCGTGAGCTCGAGCGCAGCGTGATAGCCGAACCAGGCGATCAGAAAAAAGGCCAGCGCCACATAATCGAGATTGGTGAAACCCAGCACCCGTCGCCTCCGGTTGACTCCGCTTCCATCTTGCCCAGTTTGTTGAAGGGTTCAAACAGGAAGAACATTTTGTCATGCCTCAGACCATCACACGCGGCTACAAGACATTGCTCGACGAGGCCCATGCGAAGATCAAGACGCTACCCGTCGCCGAGGCCATGGCTCTGCATGGCCAGGAGGACGTGGTGTTCGTGGACCTGCGCGATCCGCGGGAGCTGGAAAGAGAAGGACGCGTGCCCGGCGCTGTTCACTGTCCGCGCGGCATGCTCGAATTCTGGATTGATCCGGAAAGCCCCTATCACAAGCCGGTCTTTGCCCAGGACAAGACCTTCGTGTTCTTCTGCGCCGCCGGCTGGCGCTCGGCTCTCTCGACGGCAACGGCACAGGATATGGGGTTGAAGCCTGTCGCCCATGTGGAGGGCGGCTTCACCGCCTGGAAGAAGGCGGGAGGCCCTGTGGAGACTACGGAGCCAGCGAAAAGCTAGACAGTTCCCCGGATCTCGAACCGGCCCGAAGCATCGACTTCCGCGTCACCAGCACGGAGGAGTTCGACCTGTGTCACATGGGAGCCGTAAGGCCCCTCATGACAGGCCTTGAGCATCACCTCCACGAGGTCGTCGGGACCTGAGAACATCGCCTCGACCGTACCGTCGCGCCGATTGCGGACCCAACCTTTCAGCCCGTGCAGTTCCGCCTGATGTTGCGTCCAGGCCCGAAAGCTCACGCCCTGGACGCGTCCATGGATCAGAACATGTGACGTTCGGCTCTCGGTCATCGTCTTTCAGCGGTGTGCGTGGCGGGCATCGGTGTGGCGCCCAGCGTAATCCTCATCGAGCGTCTGGATAATACGCTCCCCATTCTGCGGGTCCACTTTGCGCAGGATCTCGTCGATCTTCGCTTCGACCCGGTCGTCGCCTTCCTTGGACTGCGGCGAGCCGACATAGAGAAGGATAGCGAGACCGCCGACCTGCCAGAGAAGCTGCAGGAATTCCGATTGCCAATTCTCCAAGGTGTCCCGCATCATCTCGACCAGATATTCGGAGGTCTGGATCGGCTGGGCGTGGGCCTGCTGGTCGCTGACATAGGCGAACCAGCCGAAGAGCCAGTGACCGATCAGGGAAATGATGAAGAAGCCCAAGGTGACCCAGGCATAGCCATAGGCTTTCCAGACGGAGTGGGTCTTCGTGTCCATGAGCGAACCTCCTACGCAATACGGCGACTCAACGCGCACCCTTGGCGAAGGTTCTCCCGGCGAATGGGCCTCAGCGGGACTTGCGGATCGTTCCCGATGGAGCGTTCCAGAGCGGACGGACTTTAGGGGTCTGAGGAACCGGTGCCGCCATCTGCGTCTTGGGCAGCCATATACCTAAGCTTCGGATGTAATCCTCCGGCAGGCCCGCGTGCTTGGCTGCCTCCACCACCCCTTCCATGTAACCGGGAAGCGGCGTTCCCGGCTTGGTCCTCCGTCCGATATAAACGACGGCCCGGCGCGGCCCCTGCTCGGTCACGATGGGCTGGATCACCTTGGTGTAGAGGCCGGTCGAAAGGCTCTCGTAGCGGTCGAGAGCGGGCACATCGGCGAGCGCCAGATCCCACACCATGCCCCAGACTGCGCGCTGCGGATCGCGCATCACGGAGGCATAGCCTTCGTCGAAGATAATGAAGCGGTGGCGCATGAGCCGCCCGATGCCGACCGGCTTCGAAGCCGGACAGCGCTGGAGCATGGCGGCCTGGTCCATGTTGGACCCGTAGGCGAAATAGAGTGGCATGGGCTTAAGCGCTTTCTTGAATGCCACCCACCCTACATCATCACCGGCCTTGTGCCGGTGATCCCGATCCGAAGAGCGTGGTGCTTCAATCAATCGGGATAGCCGGCACAAGGCCGGCCATGACGCTCTGGTTATATCTCCTGAAGGCCAGTGGAAGTTAATGAGCCAGCTTCTCAGGCTAATAACCGAATGTGTCGGCCTTATGCGAATTCCATGATCACGGCATCGACCGCCAGGCTGTCGCCCTCCTTGGCGTGGATCTTGGAGATGGTGCCGTCGCGCTCGGCGCGCAGCACGTTCTCCATCTTCATCGCCTCGACGATGCAGAGCGGCTCGCCCGCCTTGATCTCCTGGCCGACGGAAACGCTGATCGCCTTCACCAGACCCGGCATCGGGCAGAGCAGCTGCTTGCCCGTATCGGCTTCCAGCCGTTCCGGCATCAGGGCCGCCAGTTCCGCCTCGCGCCTGGTATAGACCCGCACCTCGGCCGAGGCGCCGGCATGGGACAGAACCACACCGTTCAGGATCGTGCGCACCTGCACGGCGACCTCTTCACCGCCGACCGTGCCGGTCCAGACCGGCTGGCCGGGCACCCAGCCCGAGAGGATGGGCCAGGACTGACCGTCGATGACGACCGCAAAGCCGCCCTCGATGTCCTCGATCACGACCTCATGTCTCTGGCTCCCCAGCCGCACCACGCGCTCGCGGTCGAACTTTACGCTGGAAACCTGGCGCATCTGGCCCGAGATGTGGCGTTTGCGCTCGTTGAGCAGATGATCGATGGCGGCCCCCACGGCCGCCATGCGCAAGGCCACCTCGCCCTCCGGTGCCGGGGCCTTGAACCCTTGTGGAAACTCCTCGGCGATGAAGCCGGTGGAGAGTTTTCCGCTTTGCCAGCGCGGATGCTGCATCAGGGCCGAGAGAAACGGGATGTTGTGGCGGATGCCGTCGATGGCGAAGGCATCGAGCGCGGTGGCCTGCGCCTCGATCGCCTGTTCGCGCGTCGGCGCGTGCGTCACGAGCTTGGCGATCATCGGATCGTAATAGATCGAGATCTCACCGCCTTCGTACACGCCGGTGTCGTTGCGCACCGTGACGCCATGATGCTCGCCTTCCTGCGGCGGGCGGTAGGTGACGAGGCGGCCGGTGGAGGGCAGGAAGTTGCGTACCGGGTCCTCGGCGTAGATGCGGCTTTCCACCGACCAGCCGGTAAGCGTCACGTCGGCTTGGCTCATCCGAAGCGTCTCGCCGGCGGCGACCCGGATCATCTCCTCGACGAGATCGACGCCGGTGATCATCTCGGTCACCGGATGCTCCACCTGCAGGCGGGTGTTCATCTCGAGGAAGTAGAACGACCGGTCCTGGCCGGCCACGAACTCCACCGTGCCGGCGGAATCGTAGCCGACCGCCTTGGCAAGCGCCACCGCCTGCTCGCCCATGAGGCGGCGGGTAGCCTCGTCGAGCAGCGGCGACGGCGCCTCCTCGATGACCTTCTGGTTGCGGCGCTGGATCGAGCATTCGCGCTCGCCGAGATAGATCACGTTGCCATGCTTGTCGCCGAGCACCTGGATCTCGATATGGCGCGGATCGGTGATGAATTTCTCGATGAAGACACGATCGTCGCCGAAGGAGCTTGCGGCTTCCGACTTGGCGCGGGCGAAGCCCTCGGCGACCTCGTCGGCGGAATAGGCGATGCGCATGCCCTTGCCGCCGCCGCCGGCCGAGGCCTTGATCATCACCGGATAGCCGATCTCATTGGCGATCTGCACCGCCTGCTCCGGCCCCTCGATCACGCCGAGATAGCCTGGAACCGTCGAGACCTTGGCGGCGGCGGCCGCCTTCTTCGACTCGATCTTGTCGCCCATGGCGGCGATGGCGCCCGGATTGGGGCCAATGAAGACGATGCCGGCCTCGGCCAGCGCCTTCGGGAAGGCCTCGCGCTCGGACAGGAAGCCGTAGCCCGGATGGACGGCCTGGGCGCCGGTGGCCTTGCAGGCCTCGATGATCTTCTCGATCACCAGATAGGACTGGGCGGCCGCCGCCGGGCCGATATGAACGGCCTCGTCGGCCATCTCCACGTGGAGAGCATCCCGGTCGGCATCGGAATAGACGGCCACGGTCTTGATGCCCATGCGCCGGGCGGTCTTGATGACCCGGCACGCAATCTCGCCCCGGTTCGCAATCAGGATCTTGTCGAACATGAACCCTCGAACGCTCCACCCAAACAATTAAGCCCCACCTCCGTTACTGCACATCCGTGCCTTGGGGAAGCGGGGCTTCGTCAGCATTTAGCGTTAGATCAGGCACATCCCTCAGGCGGCCATCTGGGAGAGCCTCGCCTGCTGGCGTCCGCGCATGATGAAATCGAGAAGCGCCACATCCACATAGCCGGCCTCATCGAGGATGGCGTAGGCGATGTTCATGGCGTTCGGGGATGGGCCGCTGATCTCCAGCAGGGTGGCGAGCCAGAAGGCATCGTCGTTGCTGACGACGCCATGGGGCGCCCGGCTCCAGACGACGAAATCGACCACGAGCTTGGTGAGCGTCGTTCCCCAGCTCTCCTCCGCGTCGACGACACGGTCGAGCGCCAGCAGGGACTCGATCTCGAGACGGCTCGTGATGCCGCCTTCCAGGATTCCGCCCTGAAGCATCGTCACGTCTTCATCCGAAACGTACTTGGTCTCGGAGATCCTCTCGATGAAATCGCGAAGTTGATCCTTCATCATCCCTTTGACTCCCGCCGGCTTTTCTTTGGCTCTCTGTCGGTTGATCGCTTGTCTTGAGGATGACTCTCACACGGATGGCAGGCCTAAACCGTTAATACGACATGCTGAATCGTCGTTGAGGTTAAGCCTTGTTGAGAGACTTTGGTTGCTGGAATCTTGCCGAACCGAATTCTCCAGGAATCACGCGGATTTGCCCATTCGGTGGCTCGGGCTTTGCAATCCCGCAAGGTTGCTCTTTCCGCACTTCATCGGGTTTCGGTGGTACATATCTTCCTGCCAAGCGACGCAAATCCGCGCTCGCTCGTTAAGGATTAGTCCCATGCGGCACCACGGTATTCATCACGTCACTGCCATCGCTGGCCCCGCCCGTCGCAATCTCGACTTCTACACCCGCGTGCTTGGCCTGCGCCTCGTCAAGAAGACCGTCAACTTCGACGATCCCGGCACCTATCATTTCTATTTCGGCGACAGCCTCGGGCAGCCGGGCTCGATCCTGACCTTCTTCCCGTGGGAGCATGTCGCACCGGGACGCAACGGGATCGGCTCGACGCAGGAAACATCGTTCCGCGTGCCTGAGGCGTCTCTCGGCTTCTGGGCGCATCGCTTCATCGAGCAGGGCGTCGAGCACGGCACAGTGGAGAAGCGCTTCGGACAGAGCGTGCTGACCTTCAAGGACCCGCATGGCACGAGCCTCGCGCTCGTCGGCACGCCGAATGCGGAGAACGAGCCCGCCTGGACGGTCGAAGGTATCCCGGCGGAGCATGCGATCCGCGGCCTGGAGGGCGTCACGCTCCTCGTCGAGAACGGCGAGCGGACCGGCGCGATCCTCACCGACGTGTTCGGCTTTCGCGAGACCGCCCGCGACGGCTCCCTCGTGCGCTACAAGTCCGACGCCCTGATGGGCAGCACGGTCGACATTCGCAGCGCCGGCGGCTTCCTGCCGGGCCGGATGGGCGGCGGTTCCGTCCACCATGTGGCGTTCCGCGCCAAGGACGATGCCGACCAGGCCGAGATGGTGAAGAAGCTCGCCGAGAAGCACGGCATCGAGACCACGGAGCAGAAGGACCGCAACTATTTCCGGTCCGTCTATTTCCGCGAGCCGGGCGGTATTCTCTTCGAGATCGCCACCGACGAGCCGGGCTTCGCCGCCGACGAAGCACAGGAAAGCCTGGGCGAAGCCTTGAAGCTCCCCGCCTTCCTGGAGCCTCGGCGCAGCGACATCGAGGCTCACCTGCCGGAGCTGGCTTGAACTAACGCCAACCTTCTTCCCTCCCCCTTGCGAGGAGGGATTGAGGGTGGGGGTTGAAAAGTCAAAACGCTGTAGGCGGTCCAGAAGCCGACGAGGCTTCTACAGTACCAAACTCTGGGTCCGCTTCACCCAGTCGTCCGCCCCCCACCCCTGCCCCTCCCCGCAAGGGGGAGTCGGCACATCACACCCTTCTCTGACAGAACGAGAAAACCATGACCGAACTGTCCTTCATCCACCGCTTCGAGCCCACCACCGACGCGAAGCGCCCGCCGCTCCTGCTGCTTCATGGCACCGGCGGCGACGAGAACGATCTTCTCGGCCTCGGCCGCACGATTTCCCCCGGCTCCGCTCTCATCTCCCCGCGCGGCAAGATCCTGGAGAACGGCATGCCCCGCTTCTTCCGCCGTCTTGCGGAAGGCGTGTTCGACGAGGAGGATGTGAAATTCCGCGCGAATGAACTCGCGAATTTCGTCGCCGAGGCGCGCAAGGCCTATGGGCTCGCGGCACCTGTTGCGATGGGCTTCTCCAACGGTGCCAACATCGCCGCCGCCATGCTGATGCTGCGGCCGGAGTCGCTTGCCGGTGCGGCGCTACTGCGGGCCATGGTGCCGCTGTCGAATGCACCGCAGGCGGACTTGGCGGGCAAGCGCGTGCTGATGATTTCGGGCGCCATGGACCCGATCATCCCGGCCGACAATGCAAAGCGTCTCGCCGCATCGCTGGTGGGGTCAGGCGCAGAGGTTCAGCACGAAACTCTGCCGACCGGACACAATCTGTCGCAGACGGATTTGCAGCTGCTGGTGAAATGGTTTGCCGAATAGGTGCTTTTCAGAACCTCGACTGTCATCCCCGCGAAGGCGGGGATCCATAAACACCGTTCTGCCAGAACAAAGCGCCGTCAGCGGTTATGGATTCCGGGCTCCGCTGCGCGGCCCCGGAATGACAGCAAGAGTGTAAGCTGCTCTCTCATGGCCGGGCTCGTCCCGGCCATCCACGTCTTATGCAGCGCTCAAAACACCCGTCTCGAAGAACCGCTCCATCGCCTCCTCGGCCGGCCTGATGTCGATGCCCCTGCCCTGAAGCCACGCATCGTCGAAATGCGTGCTGCGGTACCGCTCGCCGGAATCGCAGAGCAGCGTCACCACGGAGCCCTTTTCGCCGCTCTTCACCATCTCGCCGACGATCTGAGCGACCGCCCACAAGTTCGTTCCGGTGGAGCCTCCGCAGGAGCGGCCGATGCGGCGCGAGAGCACGCGCGCGGCCGCGATGCTCGCCGCATCGGGCACGGCGAAAGCACGGTCGATGAGTTCCGGCACAAAGGACGGCTCGCAGCGCGGACGGCCAATGCCCTCGACGACCGAAGGCGGACCCGAGACGTTGCACACGGCATGATCCGCGAGATGCTGGTGGAACACGGACGCCTCCGGATCGGCGAGACACAGCTTCGTCGGCAGGCGGCGATAGCGGATGTAGCGCCCGAGCGTCGCCGAAGTGCCGCCGGTCCCCGCCCCCACCACGATCCAGCTCGGAACAGGATGCTCCTCGTGCGTCATCTGGCTGAAGATGGATTCGGCGATGTTGTTGTTGCCGCGCCAGTCCGTCGCCCGCTCGGCATAGGTGAACTGGTCCATGTAATGGCCGCCGAGTTCCTCCGCGAGCCGCGCGCTTTCCGCATACATCTCGCCGGGTGAATCCACGAAATGGCTCTCGCCGCCGTAGAAGGCGATCTGCGCGATCTTTTCGGCCGAGGTGGAGCGCGGCATCACGGCGATGAAGCGCAGGCCGAGCATGCGCGCGAAATAGGCCTCCGACACCGCGGTCGACCCGCTCGATGCCTCGACGATCGTGGTCTCTGGCCCGATCCAGCCGTTGCACAGCCCATAAAGAAACAGCGACCGCGCCAGCCGATGCTTCAGGCTCCCCGACGGATGGGTCGATTCATCCTTGAGATACAGCTCGATCCCCGGCGCCGCCGGCAGCGGCACACGCAACAGATGCGTATCCGACGAGCGATTGAAATCCGCCTCGATGATCTGGATGGCGGTGGAAACCCAGGAGCGGGGACAAGATGTGTTCATGGGATGCCTTGGTAAAAGGGAGCGAGGGGTGATGCAAGACACCTGTACTGGTCTCCTCTCGTCGGCACGACAGGCCCCTCCCCACGAATGCGATTGCCGCAAGGGCAACAAATGCTACGCTTCTTCTCCCAACCACATGAATCGGGAGGAAGCCATGAAATTTACACGGGTCCTGAGTAGGGTTGTTGCAGCCCTGGCCGTCACGATGGCGGCTTGGTCCGCCGACGCGGGCACGGTCGTGTCGCAAAAATTCCAGTCGCCGACTTTGAAGCGGGACTGGGTCTACAATGTCTATCTTCCCGACGGTTATGATACGGGCAAGCTGCGCTATCCCGTGATGTATCTCCTGCACGGCAATGGCGGCGACGAGAACGAGTGGGTCGCCAAGGGAGAAGCCCAGAAGACCATCGACAAGCTGATCGCCGACGGCCTGATGCCTCCGGCGGTGATCGTCCTTCCGTCTGCCACCACCACTTGGTACGTGGACCGCAAGGAGCCGATGGAAACGGCCTTCCTCAAAGACCTGATGCCCGAGGTCGAAGGCAAGTTCCGGATCATGAACGACCGCATGAGTCGCGTCATCGGCGGCGTGTCGATGGGCGGATACGGCTCGCTGCGCTTTGCTCTCAAGAACCCGGAGATGTTCGCGGCCGTCGCTCTCGTCAGCCCTGCGATCTACGTTCCCGAGCCGCCCGAAACCTCATCGGCCCGGCGCGTCGGCGTATTCGGGGCGCAGCAATACGATCCCGAAGTATGGAAGTCACTGAACTATCCGACGCTCCTCGACGCCTTTCTGGCGAAGAAGATCAGCATGCCGGTCCATTTCAGCTCGGGCGATCACGACGAGTTCCAGATCGAGTATCACGCCACCAACCTGTACAAAGTCTGGCGTGACAACAAGATTCCGGCGGAGCTCCGGGTGATCGACGGCGCCCACAACTGGGATGCCTTCAAGCAGCTCCTGCCGGATGCGATGCGCTATGTCTTTCAGACGGTTCGGCGGCCGGAACTTGTGAATGGGGCATCGCAGTAAAAGCTCACGCTGATCTTGCAAGAGAGGCATCGACTCACCAGTCGATGCTTCCATCTAAACGATCACAGCAAAACTAAGGATTATAGCTTCTTCATATCTTGGATCATGCCATTTATACAGGCAATGCATATATTGAATAAGTCTTGACACTCCTGTATTTCATAAACCTTATCAGGATGAGCAGTAGGATTGCGATAGTTATTTCTAATACTATCTAAGTTATCTAATAGATATTGCTTCGGTTTAGAGCCATTTTTTACTCTTAACTGCTGAACCATTGACGCCCACATCGGTTTTTGAAGTCGATTTCTTTTGACATAGAAGCAATAGAAATCTTTCAGAACACCCTCTACGCACCGCAAAATATGAAATGCGACTGCAGTTGGCCTTTCAAAAACTATCGATTTGGCGGCTTCTGAAAAGTCATATCTTGAGACATCACTTAGCAGATCGTAAACACCAGGAGCAAGCAAACCGCTTGGAGCCTCCATTGATCTCTTAACGTCTACTCGCTTCTCACTTATTTCATAAAGATATTTACCCTCAGCCTCTGCCAACATTGCCGGGCGACACTTATCAAGTATTTCTTCCAACTTCTTAACATCTTCCGCTGTTAGAGTGGAACCTTCAGGCCTCTCTCTAAGCTCAGCAAAGAACCCTCTTCATTTTCGAGAATCCTTAAAGTAATAACAAAAGATAAATTTTCTAATTTAGAAACTACATAATCATAGCAGTCAAGGAAGCACCTCTCTCCATGGATGCCATAATTTGTTGCCGCCCGCTCCAAAAACATCCAATAACCGCCAAATCGGATGTAGTTATCCAGTGATACTGCTTTCATTTTACTATCTTACAATGGAATATTATCGTGCTTCTTCCAGGGCCGCTCGCTCTCCTTGTGACGCAGCATCGCCAGCGCCCGCGCAATCCGACGGCGCGTCGAATGCGGCATGATCACTTCGTCGATGTAGCCGCGCTCGGCTGCCACGAAGGGCGACATGAAGCGGTCCTCGTATTCCTTGGTGCGCGCCGCGATCTTGTCCGCATCGCCGATATCGCCTCGGAAGATGATTTCCACTGCGCCCTTGGCGCCCATCACGGCGATCTGTGCGGTCGGCCAGGCGTAGTTGATGTCGCCGCCGATATGCTTCGAGGCCATCACGTCATAGGCGCCGCCGAAGGCCTTGCGCGTGATCACGGTGACCAGCGGCACGGTCGCTTCCGAATAGGCGAACAGCAGCTTGGCGCCGTGCTTGATCAGGCCGCCATATTCCTGCGCCGTGCCCGGCAGGAAGCCCGGCACGTCCTCGAAGGTGACGATCGGGATGCCGAAGGCATCGCAGAAGCGGACGAAGCGTGCCGCCTTGCGCGACGCGTCCGAGTCGAGCACGCCCGCCAGCACCATCGGCTGATTGGCCACGAAGCCGACCGTGCGGCCCTCGATGCGCCCGAACCCGGTGATGATGTTCTTGGCATAAGCTTCCTGGATCTCGAAGAAGTCGCCCTCGTCCACAACCTTCAGGATCAGCTCCTTCATGTCGTAGGGCTTGTTCGGGTTGTCCGGGATCAAGGTGTCGAGGCTGTCGTCGGTGCGGTTCGGATCGTCGAAGCTCGGGATTTCCGGCACGCCGTCCATGTTGTTGGCGGGCAGGAAATCGATCAGGCGGCGCACCTGCAGGAGTGCTTCCACGTCGTTGTCATAGGCGCCATCGGCCACCGACGACTTGGTGGTGTGCACCTTGGCGCCGCCGAGCTCCTCCGAGGTCACGGTCTCGTTGGTGACGGTCTTCACCACCTCGGGACCGGTGACGAACATGTAGGAGCGGTCGCGGACCATGAAGATGAAGTCGGTCATGGCGGGCGAATAGACGTCGCCGCCGGCGCACGGGCCCATGATCAGCGAGATCTGCGGGATCACGCCCGAGGCGATGACATTGCGCTTGAACACCTCGCCATAGCCGCCGAGTGCCGCCACGCCCTCCTGGATGCGGGCGCCGCCGGCATCGAACAGGCCGACGATGGGGGCGCGCATCTTGAGCGCCATGTCCTGGATCTTGATGATCTTCTGGGCATGCGCCTCGGAGAGCGAGCCGCCGAAGACGGTGAAGTCCTTGGCGAAGACGAAGACGGTGCGGCCGTTGACCGTGCCCCAGCCGGTGACGACGCCGTCGCCGGGGATCTTGACCTTCTCCATGCCGAAATCGGTGGAGCGGTGCTCGACGAACATGTCGAACTCCTCGAACGAGCCCTTGTCGAGCAGGAGCTCGATGCGCTCGCGGGCGGTCAGCTTGCCCCGGCCGTGCTGCGCCTCGATGCGCTTTACACCACCGCCCAGGCGAGCCTGTGCACGCCGCTCCTCAAGCCGTTCAAGCATGTCTTTCATCGGAAATCCCTGGATGCCGGGGGAAATGTTGCTCCCCGCTTAGCACAGCCGTGCCGAGGCCAAAATCCCACTATCGGCGTGTGCTCCACAGCACTTCACAGGGACGGTGGAGCAAGGTAGGAGCAGAGCGTTATAATGTTATAAAGGGGCTGATATGAAGAAGATCCATAAATCTGCGGCTGTCGCCGTGTCCCTCTCCCTCATGGCAGCGGCTTGTGCGAGCCGTTCGGAGGATGTTGGAGCTGCCTATGTCTCATCGGTCACATACCAGAGCTACAGCTGCAAGGAGTTGAGCCTTGAGGCTCAGAGGGTCAGCAGCGCCGCCGCTGCCGCGTCCGGAGCACAGGACTCACAGCGCACCAAGGATGTGGTCGCTACGACGGCCGCCGTCGTCATCTTCTGGCCCGCTGCCTTCTTCGTGGGTGGTGACAATGCCAAGACGGCGGAGCTGGCCAACCTGAAGGGCCAGATGCAGGCCATCGAGGCCGCCTCGATTCAGAAGAAGTGCGGGATCAGCTTTCAACGCACCTGATACGGAATACAGAGATTGCGAGCCACCGATGTGATCGCATCGGCGGCTTTTCTTATTGATTGGATAGGCGATAGACCTTCGAGGCCGCCTTGAAGTCGGCCTCGCGCCGGCGGCGGCGTTCCATGGCCTCGTGATCCTCGCCCCAGACGCCTTCCTGGTAGAGCTCGTCCACATGGGCGGCGGCCCAGGCCTGGTCCGCGTCCATCTGCTGCGCCGCATGGGCGAGCGCGATCAGCACCGAACCGGAAAGCGTAGTCATCACGTGCAGGGCGGCGAGCGCGAAGGGCGAACGGTTCTGCTCGATGGCCTTGCGGATCGCGGCAATCGCCTCCTCCGGCTGGGTCACATGCATGACGCCCTCGCCCAGGGTGAAACGGGCGCCATGGGCATCCTTGACCCAATCGAGAACCGGACGCCATGCCTCGTCCTGGGCTTTGGCCAGCCGCTCGGGCTCGCCGGCGCGATAGTAGACCAGATCGGACCCCGCATAGCGGACGAGATCATCCACCACCTCCGCCTGCCGGGGCGTCACGCCGTCAATGGCAGAGTTGACGATACGGGTGATCGGCATGGTCGAGGGGGCGATCTCGTCCCCCTGCCCTTGCCATTCCGCGGCCAGCGCCTCGGCCAGACCTCGCGCAGGCACGGCCAGGGTCTGCTTGCCGGGGGTCTTGGCGGTGCGCCCATCCAGAGTAAGCAGGAACTGGCCGTCCCGCTCCTCGACTCCAGCGTCCTTGTAGAAGCGCTTGGGCAGGGTGGGCTTCATGCCGGCCTGGGCGGCCCGCATCGGGTTCGGTTCCTCTTCGGACGGGAACCAGTCGCGTGAATCGGTCATGGGCATCAAATGGGTTTCAGGCGGAAATCTTCGAGGGCGTATTCAGGAATTCCTGCAGCACCGTCTCAAGCTCGGCATAGGAATGCACGATGGGCCCTGCCCCCGCCTCGGTGAGAGCCGAGACCTGTTGGAAGCCCCAGGAGACGCCTACGCCCAGTACCCCGGCGGCGCGGGCCATGCCCATGTCGAAGCTCGAATCCCCGACCATGACCGTGTCATGGGGGCTGGCTCCCGTCTCCCGCATCGCCTGCAGGATCATGCCCGGATGGGGCTTCGACGGCGCATCGTCGGCGGTCTGGATCGAGGAGAAGACCCCATGCCAACCGAAATGGTTGACGATGCGCGCCACGCCGCGCTGGGAATTGCCGGTGGCGATCCCGAGCAGCACACCCTCGCGACGGCGCAGCATCTCGATGCACGCGCCGGCCCCGGGAAAGAGCGGCTCGGCATGAGCTGGATCCCGGCGCAAGGTGATGGAGACCTCCTTATAGGTCCTCACCAAGCTCTCGACGGGTGCTTTCGGCCCCGCCAGCGCCATGAAGGCCTCCGGCAGCGAAAGACCGACGATGGAGAGTGCACGCTCCCGGCTCGGAAGCTCCAGGCCATGGGCCGCGAAGGTCCTCTGCTGCGCCGCGACGATGATGTTCTGGCTGTCGACCAGCGTGCCGTCGACATCGAAGAGAATGAGCTTCAAGGATCTCTCTCGGTCCGAAGGAGAAGACGGCGCTTTAGCTTTGCGGCTTGTCGGCGTGGCAGAACTGCGGCGTGTTCATGTTCCAGTTGCCACACTTGTCGCAGGCGGTGGCCATGAGGCCGAGGCCGATGACGGCGGTGATACGGATGATGCGCTTCATGATGGGAGCCCCCTTGGTGGCGCGCACCTTATTCAATAATCCGTGCCGCTGCCAGAAGGCACTGATGGGAAACAATCTTTCACATCGCGGTTTTCCTCCCGTCTGCCTGTAATCGTGCCTAGATCATGAGTAGGATAGGGTTTGTGCGGAAAATGGGCCAAGAAGAATAGATGATAACGACCGAGGCCATGGACAGGGATTCTCTGCTGCACAGACTTGCGGAACTGGAGCGCGAGAATCGCGAACTGCGGACCCGGCTGCAGGAACAACCGAGTTCGGCCGCTTCCCATCCCAAGTCGGCAAATGGCGATGCGGCGGATGACAGCGACTGGCCGCTCCATGTCAGCGAGGAGAAACTCAGACAGATCGCTGATCATCTGCCGGCCCTCGTCGCCTATGTGGACACAGACCAGCGCTACCGCTTCAACAACCGTGCTTACGAGACATGGATCGGGCGCACGCCGGAAAGTCTGTATGGGCTCCGTATCTGGGAGGCCGTCGGTTCCCCGGCCTATGAGCGGACGAGACCCTATATCGAGGCTGTCCTCGCCGGGGAGCGGACCGGGCACGAATGGTGGGCGCCCTTTCGCACAGGCATGCGCTACGTCAAATCGGACTACATCCCCGACCGCGACGAGGACGGTCGCGTCGTCGGCTTTTATGTCCTCGCGTCCGATCTCACCGAATCCAAGCACTCGCAGGCGGCCTTGGCCGAAAGCGAGGCCCGTCTGCGGCTCGCCATCGATGCCGGGCGCATGGCCGTCTGGGAAATCGAGACGGCGACGGACACGGTGACGGTCTCGCCGGAGCTGAAACGGCTGCTCGGGCTTCCTCCGGATGCAAATCTGACCACTGAGGACATCAGGGCACGCTACTATCCGGGAGAACGTGAACGCCTCCGCGCCACGGCCCTGGACGCTCTCGCTCGTGGCGAACGGCATGTGGAGACCGAGCTGCGGATCGTCTGGCCAGACGGCTCCCCGCACTGGCTCCTGCTCCGGGCAGAGATGCAGGACATCAAGGACGGCATACCGGCACGGACCTTGGGCGTGGCGGTCGACATCACGGAGATGAAGAAGGCCGAGGAGCATCAGCAGCTGCTTATCAACGAACTCAATCATCGCGTGAAGAACACTCTGGCGACCGTCCAATCCATCGCTTCTCAGAGCCTGCGCAACGCAGAGACGGCGAACGAAGCCCGCGACGCGGTCGAGGGTCGTCTGTTCGCCCTCTCCCGCGCCCATGATGTGCTGACCCGCGAAAACTGGAACGGGGCCTACCTGCATCAGGTCGTTCAGGGAGCCATCGCTCCTTTCCAGGGCCATGGACACAGCCGCTTCGATCTTCGCGGCCAGGACATACGCCTGCCGCCCCGGATCGCGCTTGCGGTTGCCATGGCGCTTCAGGAGCTCGGCACAAATGCGGTCAAATACGGCGCCCTGTCCGATCAGACGGGACGCATTGCGATCCATTGGTCAGTGACGCAGCAGGCCGGTGGAGCGGCCTTGGAAATGACCTGGCGGGAGATGGATGGCCCAGCCGTTGCCGAGCCCGTTCGGCGAGGCTTCGGCACAAGGCTGATCGAGCGCAGTCTCGCTCAGGAACTCCACGGCGATGTCACCATCACCTTCGCGCCGGACGGCGTCGTTTGCACGATCAACGCGCCGCTGAACGAAGACGGTGACGCGAATCGGGAAGCGGCCCGGGCCTGAGAGGCTGGCTCATCAGCACACGCTATTCGCTTTGAAGCACGGGCGGCTCTTTCCCTCCCCCCTTGTCGGGAGGAGAGCCGGAGTCGCGTCTTATCAACTTTGAGGTTGGATAGCCGACCGCCCGATCAGGCGGCCAGTCTCGTCTCCTGCTTCGCGACGATCGCGCGGATCTCGTCACCTTCGATCGTCTCATGCTCCAGCAGCGCCTCGGTCAGGGCATCGAGGGCATCGCGGTTATCCTCGATGCAGGTCTTCGCGGCCGCATACATCTCGTCGATGATGCGCCGGATTTCCTGCTCGACCTCGCGCGGGAGACTCTCGCCCGAGCGCGCGACGCGGACCATGCCGATGGCCGGGCTCATGCCCCATTCGGTCACCATCTTGGTCACGATATTGGTGGCATGAGCGATGTCACTCGCAGCCCCCGTCGTGACCTTTTTGGGACCGAACACGACCTCTTCCGCAGCCCGTCCGCCCATGGCGACGATCAGGTCCGCCTCGAGCTTCTCCACCGGGATGCAGAACCGATCATGCTCCGGCAGCCGCATGACGAGGCCCAGCGCCTGGCCGTGCGGGATGATGGTGGCGCTGTGCACCTTGTCGGAGGCCGGCAGCAGGCAGGCGCAGAGGGCGTGACCCGCCTCATGCACGGCAACCAGCCTGCGTTCCTCGTCCGTAATCACGAGGGACCGCCGCTCGAGACCCATGATGATCTTGTTGCGGGCCGCTTCCAGGTGGTCGCGCGTGACCATTTTGACACCCTCGCGAGCCGCGAAGATCGCCGCCTCGTTCAGGAGGTTGCCGAGATCGGCGCCTGAGAAGCCGGGCGTGCCCTTGGCGATGGAGGCGAGGCTGACGCCCTCCGCAAGCTTCACGTTGCGGGCATGAACGTTGAGGATCGCCTCGCGGCCGGAAATATCGGGCAGGCCGATATGCACCTGACGGTCGAAGCGGCCGGGACGCAGCAGCGCCGGATCGAGCACGTCGACGCGGTTCGTCGCGCCGATGACGATCACGCCGGCGGTGGTGTTGAAGCCGTCCATCTCCACGAGAAGCTGGTTCAGCGTCGACTCGAATTCGCGGTCGGCCGCCGAGCCTCCGCCACCGCGCTTGCGGCCGATGGCGTCGATCTCGTCGATGAAGATCAGGCACGGCGCCTTCTTGCGGGCCTGCTCGAAGAGCTTGGACACACGGCCCTTGGCGATACCGATCAGGGGCGCCGAGAAATCGCTGCCCGATACGGCCATGAAGGAGACCCCTGCCTCGCCGGCCAGCGCCTTGGCGATCAGGGTCTTGCCCGTTCCGGGCGGCCCGACCATCAGGAGGCCGCGAGGGATGCGCGCGCCCACCTTCGTAAAGGCTTCGGAATCGCGTAAGAATGCGATCACCTCCTGCAACTCGGCCTTGGCTTCCTCCTGGCCCGCGACATCGTCGAAGCGGTTCGGGATGCTCCGGACGACCTTGGGCCAGCGGGAGGTCGGCTTGAAGTCGGTCTGGATCGCCAGCATGAGGAGCACGGCCGCCACAAGAATAATCGGCACCAGGATGCTGGCGAGATGGGCCGCGTCGAAACCGGGCTTCTTGAAATCGACCTCCGCGCCGGAGGCGGTGATCCGCTCGATGTAATCGGCGCTCACGAGGCCATTGGGCATGCGCACGAAAACGTTCCCGTCCGCCATCGAGACGGAGAGACCGCCGCTCTCGATCAGGACCTTCTGGACCTTCTTGCCGGCGAGGTCGCGTGTGAATTCCGAATAGGTGATCTCGACAGCAGGCTCGGCCAGCAGACGGGGGCCGATGAACACGGCGGCTGCAATGACCAGGGCAAGGATGGCGGCTGAAACAGCCACGCTTTTCTTGGCCAGAACCCTTCTGGCTTTTTCGAGAACATTGGTCACGGGCGGCGCCCCCATAGCGCGGTATGGAATTTTTTGGAGGAGCCGCTGTTTAGTCGATTTTGACGCAGATCGCAGTACGGCGAATAGGCACACCCACCGAACGGATAGGATCGGCGTCAGTTTAGGAGATCGCTGTATTCCTTATGTCGGCGGATCCAGGCCCAGGCATAGCCGCAGAGCGGCGTGATCTTGCGCCCCTCCGAGCGGGCAATCTCAGCCACGCCCTGCATCAGTTCGCCAGCCGCCCCGGTACCGCGCAGCGGAATGGCGGCCTCCACATGGCGGATCACGAGATCGGATCCGCGCCGCTCGTAATTGGCGAAAGCGATATGCCCGTTCCGTTCGAGTTCGAACCGACGGTGGGCGGCGTTATCGCGAACGATGCTGCTCATGCTTCAACTCACGTTACAAGCCTGTCGGAGACCAACGTTGCCCGACGGACGGCGTTCCGCAACAGGGAAAGGCTCGTCACGTACATACTGAGCGGATGAATACCCTTTTCCCCTCGCTACGCGCCCTTGCGGGAATGACACTGCATTCCAAGCCCCCGCGCGTCATGGCCGGGCTTGTCCCTGCCATCCACGTCCTTACAGCGTTGCAGTTCCCAAGGCGTGGGTTCCCGGGACAAGCCCGGGGATGACGGCGGAAGTGTACCCTCGAGATGATGTTCCTGTTCTCATTTTGTTCTTGACAATGATCCTAACCTGGGCTATATCATTGCGTAGATCTGCTCCTGAGAGGGGTGCGCTCGCGAGGCGTCGCAGTGTGGGAGCAGGCACGGTCCCGTGGCTGAGGTGACGCAGCCTCATCCGACGGGAGGCCCAGGATGTGGGCCGGTGGTCGGGATCGGTCGCAGGCCGCCGTCGCGCAGACGGTCACCGCCTGCGGCGGTTGACTGAGCCGGCCTCGCCTGTCCGCCTCAACAAGCCGTGCGCGAAGAGACAGTTCGGCTCTTCCCTTCACCATCAGACATCGAGCCGGGCTGCCTGTCGCGCCACCCTCGATCAACCCTCAGGCTCGCAGCGCAAGCTGCGGGCCCCAGACTGCTGGCTCTTTGACACAGACCCATCGACACCCGCGCCCGTCATGGCCGGACTTGTTCCGGCCATCCACGTCTTGGGAACCACAGTGGTGCCAAGACATGGATCCCCGGGACTGATCCCCGGATCAAGTCCGGGGACGGGGATGACGCCAGAGAGGCGGACGAAGGAACGTCATCCCGGACGGTGCTAGCCGATTCACGAGTACCCTCAGAATGATCGAGCGAAAGCTCCCACCGAGCAGATTTCAGATCGACGTCAGCCGTCGTTCCAACCCCGCCTTCACCGCAGGCCATTCCTCTTGGACGATGCTGTAGGTCGCTGTGTCGCGGATGTGCCCGTCGGGCATGATCATGTGATGGCGCAGGATGCCGTCGAGCTTGGCACCAAGG
This sequence comes from Microvirga sp. GN3, assembly GCF_055792825.1. NCBI lineage: Bacteria > Pseudomonadati > Pseudomonadota > Alphaproteobacteria > Hyphomicrobiales > Methylobacteriaceae > Microvirga > Microvirga sp. GN3. Next base: position 28,261 of record NZ_JBVVAK010000032.1, on the reverse strand, counting down.
CGCTCGATGGCGGCACGGGACTGGTCGTTGCGGGCATGAGTGCGAATCTCGACGGAAATACAGCCTAGCGTCTCGAAGGCATGGCGCAGCATGAGGAACTTCGCCTCGGTGTTGACGAAGGTCCGCTGCCAGGACTTGGCGATCCAGGTGGTCCCGATCTCGACCCGATGATTGGCGGCATCGATGTTCATGTAGCGCGTCGAGCCGACAACCCGGTTGCCGTCGTTCACCACCGTGGCGAAAGGAAGGGCAAGGCCTGCGGCCTGAAGTTCCAGCGCCTTCTGCACATAAGCCTCGAACCCTTCCGGCCGGGGCACGGTCGTCGTCTTCTTCTCCCAAAGCTCGCCATCGCTGGCGGCGATGCCCAGAGCCGGAACATCCGCGAGGCTCAGCGGACGCAAGGTCAAACGATCCGTCGAGAGGGTTACGGGCTCGATGTGCAGCATGAGAGAAGTGCCTTTCCGATCTGCTGCTTTGTCTCCGATTCAGGGACGGCCTGCAACGGTCAAGGCACCATCAGGAGGCGGATAGCCTCCTGACGTGGTTGTCCTTCGTATAAGAACGCGCCTCAGCTCAGCAGATAGACGAGGCCAGGCAGGCTCACGGCCAGAGCAGCGAGAACCCAGGCACCGACTGCGGATTCCCAGGCGACGTTGCCCGTCGCGTTCCGCAATCTCAGAGCGCAGGTCCCGGCTTCCATCGTGCGTCCGCTCAGGCACGAGCAGAGGGCATAATGGGCCTGACCGTCGGAGAGCGCGAAGTAACGCATGGCATCGCCGAGCCGGTCGCTCGCCAGTCCATCAGCACGCAGGATGGGGTCGTCATAGGCGACCGTGAGCGGCGAGTCGTCCTCGCGGACCAGCGCTCGCTCCGCCGGCGGCTTGTACTCGATTTCACCGAGGGAGTTCAGGCGGCGCTTGGGATCCTTTTCGAGCAGGTCGATCCAGCGCTGAAGTCGCTCCTCGCGGGAGAGCGGTCTCGGCTGAACGTCGGCTACGCTACGGAGCTGATCAAGAGGCTTGTGTTCCATCGATCTCCTCCTTGTCATCTCAACAGCCAAAAGGCTGAATGAGACACTTGATGCTGCGCTTGATGCGCGGCGAAAGTGCGACAGGGAGAATGATCGAAGGTGTTATGAAAGCTACTCTTCCGGCGCCTCGACGATGGGATCGTAGCGGCTCGTATCGAGGCCGAGGAGGTTGAAGCTCTGCTGCATGTGCGGCGGCAGCGGCGCGGTGACGTCGATGGGCTTGCCGGTGCGCGGATGGGCGATGACGATGCGGCGCGCGAGAAGGTGCAGCTTGTTCTGGATGCCGCCGGGCAGCTCCCAGTTCTCGATGTCGAAATATTTCGGATCGCCGACGATGGGATGGCCGATATGAGCCGTATGGGCGCGCAGTTGGTGCGTGCGTCCGGTCACGGGCTTCAGCGACAGCCAGGCGAGCTTCTGTGCCGCCGTATCGACCACCGCATAATAGGTCAGCGCGTGGCTCGCCCCCTCGTCGCCATGGCGCGCCACACGCATGCGGGAATCGCCCTCGTCGGCTTCCTTGGCGAGATAGGTCGACACCCTGCCCTGCCGCACGCGCGGCACACCGGCGACGAGCGCCCAGTAGATCTTGCGCGTGGTGCGGGAACGGAAGGATTTCGCCATGGTCGATGCGGCAAAGCGCGTCTTGGCGATGACGAGGCAGCCGGCCGTGTCCTTGTCGAGACGATGCACGAGACGCGGTTTCTGCCCGTCGTCATCCTTGAGAGCTTCGAGCAGCCCGTCCACATGCCGCTTGGTGCCCGATCCGCCCTGGACCGCGAGCCCCATCGGCTTGTTGATGATGAGAACGTCCTTGTCCTCGTAGAGCGTGATCGACTTCAGGAAGTCGCGGTCATCCTGGTCCTTGGCCGCGCTGCGGGAGACCGGCCGCTGCTGATCGAGCTTCAAGGGCGGCACGCGGACTTTCTGCCCGGGCACCAGACGGTCGTTCGGCTGCGCCCTCTTGCCGTCGATGCGCAACTCGCCTTTGCGGACGATGCGCTGGATATGGGTGAAAGCGAGTTGCGGGAAGCGGGCGACCAGGAAACGGTCGACGCGCATATCGGCTTCATCCGGCTCGACCACGAGGGTCTGCACGCCGGTCGCCAGCACTTCCTGGGCTGCCGCCTTGGCCTGAGCCCGTGTCGGCTGGCGCGGAGCTTCCGCCGCAGGCCTTGCCTGCTTCGGCCGTGCAGCCGGCTTCTCGCGCAAGGCCGATGTCGCATGCGTCTTGCCCGCAGCCGATTTCAACCCGCCCAGCTTCGCCGAGGAGGACTTAGGCGATGAAGCCTTGCGCGCTGGCTTGTCCTCGCGCGAGCGAAAGCCCTGCCGGGCACCCGAGCGCCCACCGCGGGCACCATTCCGTTCTGAACCGCTTTTTCTCATGGATCTGTCGGTATCAGAGCGCCGCGCAGGCGGCAATCGAGGTTTAGGCGCTGATCGCTCTCACCAGCCCGAGGCCGGCGACCAATCCGGCGATGGAGAGAACCACCGAAGCGACCACATAAGTTGCGGCAAGCCCGAGTTGCCCACGCTCCCAAACCAGCACCGCATCGAGGGAAAAAGCCGAGAAGGTGGTGAAGCCGCCGAGAATTCCGGTCGTGAGGAAGAGCCGCAGAGGCTGGCTCCAGCCCTCGCCGGCCTTGAAGGCGAGCCATCCGGCAAGAACGCCCATGATGAAGGAGCCGACGACGTTGACCGTGAGCGTCCCCCACGGAAAAGCTGTTCCGCAATAGCGCGCGCAGCCGACATTCACCCCATGCCGGAGCGCGCCGCCAATCCCGGCGCCCAGGAAGACGAGGAGGTAGGATTTCATGCACCCAAGCTAGCAGCCAGCCTTCTGCTTGAACAAGGCCAGATCGCGTTCGACTTTTTCAAGATCCTGCCCTTTCACCTGCATAATGAGGCGGCAGGCTTCATCACGATTTCCAGATTGCAATGTGGCCCAAGCCAGGTTCATGCGAGGCAAAGCCCAATCGGGAGTATCTTTCACAGCCTGTTCCAGGATCGGCTTCGCCTCGGCAGGACGATTGGCAATCAGGAGCATCCGGCCATGGTCTGCCCGAAGCGGCGCGGCTGGAGATTTCATGCGGGCAGCCAATCGGAAAAGCTCGTCCGCGTAGTCGAAATCTTTGAAACGCGCAGCAGCAACAAGAGCAAAGCCGTGGTAGACACCGCTCTGTTGCGGATCGAGCAAAAAGCCCTGATTGAACCGCTTTGCTGCGGTGGCAATGTCATTGTCCGACAGGAAGGCGCGCATACCGGCAGCGATCGCCGTCCCTGCTGCCCTCGACCGATCCGGAACCCTTTCCAGAACAGCGTCGACAAGCTTCTTATCGGCCGCTTTTTGGGCTTCGGACTTTTCGATGAAGTTGAAGAACGGCGCTTCGTCGTCAGGTACTTGATATGTCTTGCGGCTGACGCTGACACCGGGAGCAATTTCGGCTTTTTGAGCCTGGGCAGGTCCGGGAATTGTAACCGCTGCCAGCCAGATCAGGAGAAGTATCGGATTCTTCACATGTGCCTCCCTGCCCCACCAACGTAGCAGGAAAGAAAGCACGAAGAAACACAGTTACTTTTGACGATCCTTGCGGAGCTTCTCCCACCAATCCAGGCGCTTCCTGATCTCGCGCTCGAAGCCGCGGTCCACCGGCTCGTAGAATTCTTGCCGCCCCAGCTTCTCGGGCCAGTAATCCTGACCTGAGAAGGCGTCGGGTTCGTCGTGGTCGTAGCGGTAGCTCTCGCCATAGCCGATCTGCTTCATGAGCTTGGTCGGTGCGTTGAGGATCGTCTTGGGCGGCATGAGAGAGCCGTGCTCCTTCGCAACCCGGGTGGCGGCCTTGTAAGCGGTGTAGAGTGCGTTCGATTTCGGTGCGGTGGCGAGATAGACCGCGGCCTGAGCGAGCGCTAGTTCCCCTTCCGGTGAGCCGAGGAAGTCGAAGGCGTCCTTGGCCGCGTTGGCGATGACGAGGGCCTGCGGATCGGCAAGTCCGATATCTTCCACCGCCATCCGGACCAGCCGGCGGGCGATAAAAAGCCGGTCCTCGCCCGCGTCCAACATGCGGGCGAGGTAATAGAGCGCCGCGTCCGGATCGGAGCCTCGGACGGTTTTGTGCAGGGCGGAGATGAGGTTGTAATGCCCCTCCTGGCCCTTGTCGTAGATGGGTGCGCGGCGCTGGATGATCTCCTGCAGTTGCTCCGCATCGAAGATCTCGCCGGGCTTCGCCGAGCGCCACACCTCTTCGGCCAGCGTCAGGGCCGCGCGCCCATCGCCGTCCGCCATGCGTACCAGTGACGCCCTCGCCTCTTCATCGAGCGGCAGGCTTTTTCCGGTAACCTCCTCCGCACGGGCCAGGATCTGTTCGATAGCCGCCTCGTCGAGCGACTTGAAGAGAAGCACTCGGGCGCGTGACAGAAGCGCGGCGTTCAGCTCGAAAGACGGGTTCTCGGTAGTCGCGCCGACTAGCGTGATGGTGCCGTCTTCCATGACGGGCAGGAAGGCGTCGAGCTGGGCCCGGTTGAAGCGATGGATCTCGTCCACGAAGAGCAAGGTGCCCTTGCCGATGGAGCGTCGAAGGCGAGCCGCCTCAAAGACCTTCTTGAGGTCCGCCACGCCGGAAAAGATTGCCGAGATCTGCTCGAAATGAAGCTCCGTCTCATGGGCGAGCAGGCGCGCGACGGTGGTCTTGCCGGTGCCGGGTGGGCCCCAGAAGATCAGGGATCCCAAGGTTTTCGATGCGATGAGCCGGGTCAGGATGCCGTCCGCCCCCACGAGATGATCCTGGCCGACCACCTCGGAGAGCTTGGTCGGCCGCATCCTGTCCGCCAGCGGACGGGGCGCATTCTGATCGAGGCCGGCGGAGGAAAACAGGTCACTCATGATGCTTCCGGGACTCGGAGACGGACAGAAATCATTACCCGATCTCCCTGCCGCCGTCCCGCCTATCGCCCGAAAACTGTCGTGAACACGCGCCCGCCCCGGCTGACGGTCACTTCCCAATAACCACTGTTCCGGTTGATCACGCGCTCGGCATCCTTGGTGGAGGCAAGCCTCTCGCCATTGATGGCGACGATCTGGTCGCCCTTTTCGAAGCCCACGCTGCCGGCGAGGCTGCGCTCGTCGATATCCGCAACCACCACGCCGTCATCTGCGATATCGATCTGCAGTTCGTCGGCGACCGCCGGCGACATGTTCACGAGTGTGGCCCCGGCAAAGGGCGTGCGATTGCGGCCGCGCACGGATTCCCGCGGTGGGTTCTCGGGCGGAGGCACAAGCTTCACCTGGATCGTCGTCTGCTTGCCGCCGCGCAAGACCGTGATCGGCGTCTGCCCCTGCGTGCCCTTGAGCGTGAAGCGGTAGCCGAAGGAATCTGGGTTGTCGACCGGCTGTCCGTCGACCATCAGAATGGCGTCGCCCCGCTTGAGACCGGCTTCAGCAGCAGGTCCCTTGTCGTAGATCGCGGCCACGAGGACGCCGGTCGGGCGCTCCAGCCCGAGGCCGTTGGCGATATCGCCGTCCACGGGCTGGAGGCGTGCGCCGAGCCAGGGCCGGACCACGTTCTTGGCACCGCCCCTGGCAGAATTCAGCACCACCCTGACCATGCTTGATGGAACGGCAAAGCCGATGCCAATGCTGCCGCCAGAGCGGGAATAGATCGCCGTGTTGATACCGACCACGCGACCGCTCATGTCGATGAGCGCGCCGCCCGAGTTGCCGGGATTGATGGCGGCATCGGTCTGGATGAAGAACTGATAGTCCGAGATGCCGACCTGGGTGCGGGCGAGCGCCGAGACGATACCCTGAGTCACCGTCTGTCCCACGCCGAAGGGATTGCCAATGGCGAGCACGAGATCGCCGACCTGAAGGGCCTCCGAGTCACCAAGCTCGATCGCCTGCAGGTTGGTAGCGTCCTTCAGCTTGAGCACCGCGATATCCGTACGGGAGTCGCGCAGCAGGATCTCCGCCTCGAATTCCCGCCGGTCGGCGAGGGCCACCTTCACCTCGTTCATGTTCTCGATCACGTGATTGTTCGTGATCACGAGCCCCAAGGGATCAACGATCACGCCCGAGCCGAGGGAGCTCTGGGACCGGCCGCGCGGCACACCCGGTGCATTGTCACCAAAGAAGCGGCGGAAATAATCCTCGATGGCCGCGTTCTGCCGGCGGTCGTTGCGCTTGGCATAGACGTTGACGACGGATCCAGCGGTCTGGCGCACGACGGGCGCAAAGGACAACTGGACCTGCGCCTTGCTTTCGGGAACGACGCGCTGCGTCTGTGCCTGTCCGCCGGCTGGGGCAAAGGCCAGTATGGCGGCGAGAAATCCGATCGCGGGGTGAAAGAAGCGCATTCCTGTCGAATCCTGTGTTCAAAGGCCGTTATGGATAGAACGCGGGAAGCAAAACACCAAGTTCCAACCGCTGGCTCTAGCGCATCGTGCGGAAAAGTGGACCCGGTTTTCCGCTCCGAACGATGCGCCACCTATAGGAGGGAGCATCGGACCCAAAAGTGGGTCCACTTTTGGGTCCGATGCTCTGGCATGGCCGCCGAAAACAAAAAAGGCGGCCCGAAGACCGCCCTTCATGAAAATCTCTGAACCGAGAGCTTACTCGGCCGCCTCGACGAGCTCGTCCTTCTGGGTCGGGCCCGAATCCTGGCCGCGCGCATCGACGTCGCGGTCCACAAACTCGATCACGGCGAGCGGAGCGTTGTCGCCGTAGCGGAAGCCGGCCTTCAGGACGCGGGTGTAGCCACCGTTGCGGTCCTGATAGCGCTTGCCGAGGACCTCGAAGAGCTTCTTGACCATCGCCTCGTCGCGCAGCTTCGACATGGCGAGGCGGCGGGCATGCAGGTCGCCGCGCTTACCCAGCGTGATCAGCTTCTCGACGACCGGGCGCAGGTCCTTGGCCTTCGGGAGCGTCGTGACGATCTGCTCGTGCTTGATCAGCGCAGCCGCCATATTGGCGAACATGGCCTTGCGGTGCTCGGTCGTGCGGTTGAAGCGACGACCACGGAATCCGTGACGCATTGGCTTTCTCCTAAATCTTCCGGCCGCCGTGCCAAGGGACGGACCGTCTCTCTTGATTACCGCCGGTTTCCGGCGGGGCTTGATCGAAGCCGCTCCTCATTCCTGACAAGCGGCTTCGAAAATCTTAGTAGTGCTCTTCGAAGCGCTTCGCGAGGTCTTCGATGTTCTCCGGCGGCCAGCCCGGCACATCCATGCCGAGGTGCAGGCCCATGCCGGCCAGAACTTCCTTGATCTCATTGAGCGACTTGCGGCCGAAGTTCGGAGTGCGGAGCATTTCCGCCTCTGACTTCTGGATGAGGTCACCGATATAGACGATGTTGTCGTTCTTCAGGCAGTTCGCCGAACGGACCGACAGCTCAAGCTCGTCGACCTTCTTGAGGAGCGCCGGGTTGAACGGCAGCTGCGGCGCGGCAGCGGCAGCCTCTTCCTTGCGCGGCTCTTCGAAGTTGACGAAGACCTGGAGCTGGTCCTGCAGGATGCGGGCGGCATAGGCCACGGCATCCTCAGGCGTCACGGCGCCATTGGTCTCGACCGTCATGATCAGCTTGTCGTAGTCGAGAATCTGGCCTTCGCGGGTGTTCTCGATGCGATAAGAGACCTTCTTTACCGGGCTGTAGAGCGAGTCGACCGGGATGAGGCCGATCGGGGCGTCCTCGGTGCGGTTGCGCTCGGCGGGAACATAGCCCTTGCCGGTATCGACCGTGAACTCCATGCGGATCTCGGCGCCCTCGTCGAGGGTGCAGAGCACGAGCTCGGGGTTCAGGATCTGCACGTCGCCGACCGTGTTGATGTCGCCAGCGGTGACGGCGCCAGGGCCGGTCTTGCGGAGCGTCATGCGCTTCGCGCCCTCGCCCTGCATCTTGATGGCGATCGTCTTCACGTTGAGGACGATGTCGGTCACGTCCTCACGGACGCCCGGGATGGACGAGAACTCGTGCAGTACACCGTCGATATGGATCGCCGTCACTGCCGCGCCCTGGAGCGACGACAGGAGGACCCGGCGCAGCGAGTTGCCGAGCGTCGTGCCGAAGCCACGCTCGAGCGGCTCGGCCACGACCGTCGCAATACGCTTCGGATCGTCGCCGGGGGCAACCTCAAGCTTGTTCGGCTTAATCAGCTCTTGCCAGTTCTTTTGGATCACAACCACACCTCATGAGGTACGCCTTGAAGGGAGGCTTGCGGCCAACCCTTTAAACCGGAACGCGCGCGGGCTTTGGACCCACGCGCCGGATAACCTTAGACGCGGCGACGCTTGCGCGGGCGGCAGCCATTGTGCGGGATCGGCGTCACGTCACGGATCGAGGTGACGGTGAAGCCGGCCGACTGGAGAGCACGCAGAGCAGACTCACGGCCGGAGCCGGGGCCGGACACCTCGACCTCGAGGGTACGCATGCCGTGCTCGGCAGCCTTGCGGGCCGCATCTTCAGCGGCGATCTGAGCCGCATACGGGGTCGACTTACGCGAACCCTTGAAACCCATTGCGCCAGCCGAGGACCAGGAGATCGTGTTGCCCTGGGCGTCGGTGATGGTGATCATGGTGTTGTTGAACGAGGCGTTCACATGCGCCACGCCGGAAACGATGTTCTTGCGTTCGCGGCGGCGGACGCGGGTAGCTTCTTTAGCCATTCCAAAGATCCTTCAAGCGCGCCCGTCGTTCCAGGCGCTCGGGAGAAAGGGCCACCCGCCAGGGGTGGCCCAAAAATTACTTCTTCTTGCCGGCGATCGGCTTCGACTTACCCTTGCGGGTACGAGCGTTCGTGTGGGTGCGCTGGCCGCGGACCGGGAGGCTACGGCGGTGGCGCAGGCCACGGTAAGCAGCAAGATCCATCAGGCGCTTGATGTTCATGGACACCTCGCGGCGCAGGTCGCCTTCGACGATGTAGTCGCGGTCGATCGTCTCGCGGATGGCCAGAACTTCGGCGTCGGTCAGCTGGTTCACGCGGCGCTCGGCCGGGATGTTGACCTTCTCGATGATCTCTTGGGCCTTCTTGGGTCCAATGCCGTGGATATACTGAAGCGCGATCACAACGCGCTTGGCGGTCGGGATGTTGACGCCTGCAATACGGGCCATCGTCCGTCTCCATGTAAGAAGCAATTGCTTCGGGTTTTAATTATCGCGCGTCCGGTGGAGGCCGGCCCCTGCGCGGGCTTATGCAAAACAAAACGACCCGAGTGACTTCTCACGAAGCCCTCCGAGCCGAGCGCCTTCTTTTGCAAGTGGAGGCACATAGCCGCTTTTTGGCGCTACGTCAACACCGTTTCCACGCAAGCGGCGATCCAACCGTAAGGCATCTCTACCCCACCAAAATAAAAAGCCAATGTCGAGATATTGAGAGGATATGTTCCCGGTATGTTCTTGACAATATTCTCAACACGATATATCATCGAATAATTGACTGAAGGCTTTGGATTATGACTAAGTCGCTAACTTCTAGAAGAAAATTACTTCAAATAAGAACCAGGCTTATATCGGTTCGCCAACAGCTTCTCGATGCTCGCATCAGATATATCCTTGAGCATCGTTACGATCCAAACCAACCTCATGTTCCTGCTGGATCGTCTAACGGCGGTCAATGGGCAAACACTGGTGGCAGTGGCAGCAATACGGTTCATCATCGCGATCAAGAGGTCGCTCCACAAACCGAGCGCCTCAAGATCAATGACCGGGCCGGCTGGATTGCCTTAGCGACGCGACGAACTCTTGCAGGATGCAAGGAGCAATACGACCGCGATATATTTCACTGCAACATGGTAAGTCTGAGGAGTTGCTACTCTCAAGCGGCAGTCCGCTGGATCGCCTGCGAGAAAGGTCACCCAATCCCGCCGCTTAACTATTGAGCATCGCAATGATCATTGCAGAACGTGAACTTGACTATGTCACTCAGTCAGGGACGGTCATAAGTGTCCCAGTCAAACTTTATGCTCCGGAGGGAAGCGGCAAACAATGGTGGTGCCGCTTCACGATTAGCTGGCCTAATGGCGTAGAAGAGAGCACGACTTATGGCGTCGATAAATTCCAGGCAATTATTCTAACACTCCAGATGATCGGCGCCCGGCTCTACTTCAGTGATTATCACAAATCCGGCAGGCTTTACTTTGAAAAACCAGGATCCGGTTATGGTTTTCCCGTACCGAAAAATGCACGAGACCTGCTGATAGGAGACGATAAACGATTTGAAGGAGAGGGGTAAGGCGCAGTTGAGCTGCCCTTCGCGCCGTTACCGTCCAAGAATCTCTTTGACCGCCTCGGTTACCTCGTCGATGGGCTTCATGCCATCGGCGGTCTTCAGCATGCCCTTGCCCTCGTAATAGGCCGAGAGCGGGGCCGTCTGCTTCCGGTAGGCATCGAGCCGGGTCTTGAACACGTCCGGGTTGTCGTCCTTGCGGACCGGTTCCCCACGCGCCTCAGTATCCTTGGCCCGCTTGACGATCCGGTCGACCAACTCGGCTTCGTTCACCTTGAACTCGATGACGGCATCGAGCTTGAGGCCCTTGTCGGCAAGCATTGCGTCGAAGGCTTCGGCCTGTGCCACCGTCCGGGGGAAACCGTCGAGAATAAAGCCGCCCTTGGCATCTGCCTCTTCGATTCGGTCGGCGATGATGCCGACCACGATATCGTCGGACACTAGGTCGCCCCGGTCCATGACTTCCTTGGCCTTGAGGCCGACCGTCGTACCGGCAGCCACGGCTGCGCGGAGCATATCGCCGGTCGAAAGCTGGGGAATCCCCAGCCTTTCCACCAGACGAACAGCCTGAGTGCCTTTTCCGGCCCCCGGCGGCCCCAGCAGGATGATCCTCATCGACGTCCCCCCCACTTCGTCGAATCTGCTCGCCTTCGGCGAGTTGTTCAAATTAGCGTCTGCGCGCGCCCTTGAGCTTCGCCTTCTTGACGAGGCCCTCGTACTGGTGAGCCAACAGATGGCCATGCACCTGCGCGACCGTGTCCATGGTAACAGACACCACGATCAGAAGCGAAGTGCCGCCAAAGTAGAATGGCAAAGCCGCATAGGACACCAGCAGTTCGGGAATCAGGCAGATAATCACCAGGTAGGCGGCGCCCAACACGGTGATGCGGGTCAGCACCTGATCGATGAAATCGGCCGTGCGCTCGCCGGGACGGATGCCCGGAATGAAGCCGCCCTGCTTCTTCAGATTGTCCGCCGTCTCCGTAGGATTGAAGACGATGGCCGTGTAGAAGAAGGCGAAGAACACGATCAACGCCGCATACAGGAACATATAGGCTGGACGCCCATGACCCAGATAGGTCGTGAGCATGGAGATGAAGCCAGTGCCGTCCGTGCCGGTCTGGAAGCTCGCGATAGTGGCCGGCAGCAGAAGCAGCGACGACGCGAAGATCGGCGGGATCACGCCCGAGGTGTTCAGCTTGAGCGGCAGGAACGAGGTCTGACCCTCATACATCCGGTTGCCGACCTGGCGCTTCGGATAGTTGATCAGCAGACGGCGCTGGGCGCGCTCCATGAACACGACGAAGTAGATGATGGCGATCGCCATCACGATCACGCCAAGGATCAGCCCCGTCGAGATAGCGCCCTGACGGCCAAGTTCGAGGGTACCGGCGATGGCCGACGGCAGGTTGGCCACGATGCCGGCGAAGATGATCAGCGAGGTGCCGTTGCCGATGCCGCGAGAGGTGATCTGCTCGCCGAGCCACATCAGGAACATGGTGCCGCCAGTCAGCGTGATCACGGTCGAGATCAGGAAGAACGGCCCGGGCGCCTGCACGATGGTACCAGAACTCTGCAGGCCGACGGCGATACCCCAGGACTGAAAGACAGCCAGGAACACCGTGAGATAGCGGGTGTACTGGTTCAGGATCTTGCGACCCGCCTCGCCTTCCTTCTTGAGCGCCTCGAGGGAGGGCAGAACGGAGGTGAGAAGCTGAACGATGATCGATGCCGAGATATACGGCATGATGTTCAGGGCGAAGATCGCCATGCGCTCCACGGCGCCGCCCGAGAACATGTTGAAGAGGCCGAGCACGCCGCCGCTGGCGTTCTGGAAGCTCTGAGCCAGGGCCTCCGGGTTGATACCGGGCAGCGGGATATAGGTGCCGAGACGGTAGACGATGAGGGCGCCTAGGGTAAACCAGATGCGCTTCTTCAGCTCATCGGCCTTGGCGATGGCGCCGAAATTGATGTTTGCCGCAAGTTGCTCGGCTGCTGAGGCCATAGTGGTGTCCCCGAAATACCTGGTACGTGACGATCATCACGCAAACGGCGGCCACGCGATCAGACGCGGGCCGCCGCTTGGATCTTAGTCAATGTGGGCGCGGGCTCACGCCTGCGCAACGGCACCCAGGAGGGTAACCGAGCCACCAGCCTTCTCGATCGCTTCGACGGCCGACTTGGACGCGCCATGAACCTGGAAGGAAAGCTTAGCCTTGAGCTCGCCGACGCCAAGGATCTTCACGCCGTCGCGCGGCTTGGAGACCACACCGGCGGCCACCAATGACTCGACTGTCACCGCAGCGCTCTTGTCGAGCTTGCCGGCTTCGATCGCCTGCTGGATGCGGCCGACATTGACCTCGTTGAGGTCGATCGCGTTCGGCTTGTTGAAGCCGCGCTTCGGCAGACGGCGATGCAGAGGCATCTGACCGCCTTCGAAGCCCTTGATGGAAACGCCGGTACGGGACTTCTGTCCCTTCACGCCGCGGCCACCGGTCTTGCCCTTGCCGGAGCCGATACCACGGCCGACGCGCATACGGTTCTTGGTGGAACCTTCGTTGTCACGAATTTCGTTGAGTTTCATGACGTTCTCCTCACTGCCCGTCGACAACGCGCACGAGGTGCTTGACCTTTTCGATCATGCCGCGAACCGCAGGCGTGTCTTCCAAGGTCGAAGTACGGTGAAGCTTGTTGAGCTTGAGACCGATCAGCGTCTGGCGCTGCTTGGCCTCACGGCGGATCGGCGAGCCGATCTGCTCAACGGTGACGGTGGATGCTGCAGCAGCAGGCTTCTTTGCCATGGTTACAGCCTCCCTTACGCTTCAGCGCCAGCGGCTTCGCTGGTATCGGCGTCACGGCGGCGAGCCTGCAGCGTCGAGACCTTCAGGCCACGGCGAGCAGCGACCGAACGGGGGCTGTCCTCGTTCTTGAGCGCGTCGAAAGTCGCGCGGACAAGGTTGTAGGGGTTCGAGGAGCCGAGCGACTTCGCAACGACGTCCTGCATGCCCACCACTTCGAAGACGGCGCGCATCGGGCCGCCGGCGATGATGCCGGTACCCTGGGGAGCGGCACGCAGCACGACCTTGCCGGCGCCATGGCGGCCGTTGACGTCGTGATGAAGCGTACGGCCCTCGCGGAGAGCAACGCGGATCATGGAGCGCTTGGCAGCGTCCGTGGCCTTGCGGATCGCTTCCGGCACTTCGCGGGCCTTGCCGTGGCCGAAGCCGACGCGGCCCTTCTGGTCGCCGACGACGACGAGAGCAGCGAAGCCGAAGCGACGGCCGCCCTTCACGACTTTGGCGACGCGGTTGATGTGGACCAGGCGGTCCACGAATTCGCTGTCGCGCTCTTCGCGATCAGCACGTTCTCTTGGTTCTCTAGCCATGAGACCTCTCACTTGCGCGGGCGGCGGGCCCGCTCGCTAAGGGTTACTTGGATTATACCCGCCGTTAGAAATCCAGACCGCCTTCACGAGCAGCGTCGGCCAGAGCCTTAACGCGTCCGTGATAGAGGTAGCCCGAGCGGTCGAAGATGACCTGCTTCACGCCGGCCTTCGCCGCGCGCTCGGCAACGAGCTTGCCCACTTCCTTCGCCGCATCGATAGTGGCGCCGGTCTTGAGCTTTCCCTTCACGTCAGCCTCGAGGGTCGAAGCCGAGGCGACCGTGTGGCCGCGCACGTCATCGATAACCTGGGCATAGATCTGCTTGGACGAACGGAAGACCGACAAACGCGGACGGCCATTCGCTGCCTTCTTGATCGCACGGCGCACACGAGCCTTGCGGCGATCTTCAGCGCCTTTCTTCTCAGCCATGATACGTCGTCCTTACTTCTTCTTGCCTTCCTTGCGGAAGATGAACTCGTCGGAGTACTTGACGCCCTTGCCCTTATAGGGCTCCGGACCGCGATACTCGCGGATCTCGGCGGCGGTCTGACCAACGACCTGCTTGTCGATGCCGGCGACGATGACTTCGGTCGGCTTCGGCGTCGTGATCGTGACACCGGCCGGGATCGCGTAGTCGATGTCGTGGCTGTAGCCCAGCGACAGCTTCAGCACCTTGCCAGCGACAGCGGCCTTGTAGCCGACGCCGTTGATTTCAAGACGCTTCTCGAAGCCCTTGGACACGCCTTCGACCAGGTTCGCCACCTGAGCGCGGGACATGCCCCACTTCGCACGGGCCGTCTTGGACTCGTCGCGCGGGTTAACCGACACGGCGCCGTCTTCAAGAACAACCGACACTTCTTCGGGAACGACGAACGAAAGCTCGCCCTTCGTGCCCTTAACTTTTACCATCTGACCGTCAACGGTCGCCGTCACACCTGACGGAACCGGAACGGGCTTCTTGCCTACTCGGGACATTTTCGAATCTCCGTGGTTCTGTGCGGGTGCCTGGCCTTAGAAGACCTTGCAGAGCACTTCGCCGCCCACGTTCTTCTCCCGGGCCTCGTGATCGGCCATCACGCCCTGGGGCGTCGAGAGAATGGTGATGCCGAGGCCGTCAGCCACGCGCGGCATGGTGTCGACGGAAGCATACACGCGGCGGCCCGGCTTGGAGACGCGCTCGATGGAGCGGATCACCGGCTGGCCGTCATAGTACTTCAGCTCAATCGAGAACTCGGTCCGGCCGTTGCCGAACTCGGTCTGCGAGTAGTCGCGGATGTAGCCCTCGGACTTCAGAACCTCGAGGACGCGAGCTCGGAGCTTCGAGCCAGGGGTGGAGACGGACCCGCGACGGCGCATCTGCGCGTTGCGGATACGGGTGAGCATATCGCCCAACGGATCGTTGATCATATGATGCCCTCCCCCTTACCAGCTGGACTTCACAAGGCCCGGGATCAGGCCCTTGTTGCCGAGCTCGCGCAGAGCGATACGCGACATGCCGAGCTTGCGGTAGTAAGCGCGCGGGCGGCCCGTGATCTCGCAGCGGTTGCGGATACGGGTCTTGCTCGCGTTGCGCGGCAGCTCAGCCAGCTTGAGGCGCGCCTCGAAGCGCTCCTCCATGGACTTCGACTCGTCGTTGGCGACCGCCAGGAGGCGCTCGCGGCGGCCGGCGAACTTCTTCACCAGCTCACGACGATGCTTGTTCTTCTCAATAGCGCTTTTCTTAGCCATGCTTTTATCTCCAGTGTCCGCGTTTGAGGACAGCTATCCTCACTGCCGGAACGGGAAGTTGAAGTGACGCAGCAGGGCGCGGGCTTCTTCGTCGGTCTTCGCCGTAGTGGTGATGACGACGTCCATGCCCCAAACCTGCTCGACCCTATCGTAATTGATCTCAGGGAACACCAGGTGCTCCTTGATACCCATTGCGTAGTTGCCGCGGCCGTCGAACGACTTGGGGTTCAGGCCCCGGAAGTCGCGGACGCGCGGGAGAGCGATGGTCACGAGACGGTCAAGGAATTCGTACATACGAACCTTGCGCAGCGTAACCTTGGCGCCGATCGGCATGTTCTCGCGGACCTTGAACTGCGAGATAGCCTTACGGGCCTTCGTGATCACCGGCTTCTGGCCGGCGATGAGCGCGAGATCGGCAGCAGCGACCGAAGCCTTCTTCGAGTCGGCGGTCGATTCGCCAACACCCATGTTGAGGACGATCTTCTCGATCGTCGGCACTTCCATGGGGTTCTTGTAGCCGAATTCTTCAATGAGCTTCGGACGCACCACTTCCTCGTAGTGCTTCTTCAGCCGCGGCGTGTAGCCGTCCACCTGAGCCTTAGCCATCGATCAGGTCTCCCGAACGCTTGGCGAAACGGACCTTGCGGCCGTCTTCGAGAACTTTGAAACCAACCCGGGTCGGCTTGCCGTCCTTCGGGTCCGCGTAGGCCAGGTTCGACAGATGGATGCTCGCCTCTTTCGAGATGATGCCACCCTCGGAGTTTGCCGTCTGGCGCTGGTGACGCTTCACGATGTTCACGCCACGGACGACCGCGCGCTCTTCCTTCGGGAGCATCTGCACGACTTCACCGGTCTTGCCCTTGTCGCGACCGGTCAGGACGACGACCTTATCGCCCTTCTTGATCTTCGCGGCCATTAGAGCACCTCCGGCGCAAGCGAAATGATTTTCATGTGGTTCTTGGCACGCAGTTCACGCGGAACGGGGCCGAAGATACGGGTGCCGACCGGCTCTTTCTGATTGTTGATCAGAACGGCGGCATTGCGGTCAAAACGGATGACCGAGCCGTCAGCGCGACGGATGTCCTTCGCGGTGCGAACGACGACTGCCTTCATGACATCGCCCTTCTTCACGCGACCGCGTGGAATAGCCTCTTTCACGGATACGACGATGATATCGCCCACGGAAGCGTACTTACGCTTCGAACCGCCGAGAACCTTGATGCACATCACGCGACGGGCGCCGGAATTGTCGGCGACGTCAAGATTCGTCTGCATCTGGATCATGGCTTTGATCCTTTCCTTTGTTTCAGACAGGTTTCCGGGCCAAGGCAGGATTGCCCCCCGGACTACGCCTGACGGGGATCTCATGTCCCCTGCCCTTCAAATGTCGAGAGAGGCGGCCGTATACACGAACCGCCCCTTTAAGACAACCCCTAGCGAAGGCCTTTTTAAGCCTTCGCTTGGTCGACGAGCACCCAGGTCTTGAGTTTGGAGAGCGGCTTGGTCTCTTCGATGAAGACCGTGTCGCCCACCTTGGCTGTGTTGTTCTCGTCATGAGCGTGGTAGTTCTTCGTCTTACGCACGGTCTTCTTCATGACCGGGTGCGTGAAACGGCGCTCTACCTTCACGACGACCGTCTTGTCCTGCTTGTCGCTGACAACGACGCCCTGCAAAACGCGCTTTGGCATCTTGAATCCCTCTTAAGCCTTCGCCGCGGCCGACTTCTGGCGCTGCAGCGTCTTGACGCGGGCGATGTCCCTGCGGACTTCACGGACGCGTCCGGTGTTCTCGAGTTGGCCGGTGGCGCGCTGGAAGCGGAGGTTGAACTGCTCCTTCTTCAGGTTCAGCAGCTCATCCGACAGCTGGTCCTTCGACATCGCGTTGAGGTCAGAGGCTCTCTGCTTAGACTTCATGATCCCCTCCTTACTCGGCAATGCGCTGAATGAAGCGCGTCTTGATCGGGAGCTTCGCAGCGCCGAGGCGCAGGGCCTCGCGAGCGATGTCCTCGGACACGCCGTCGATCTCGAACATGATACGACCAGGCTTCACCTTGGCCGCCCAGAATTCGGGAGCGCCCTTACCCTTACCCATACGCACTTCGGTCGGCTTCGACGACACCGGCACGTCCGGGAAGATCCGGATCCACACACGGCCCGCGCGCTTCATGGCGCGGGTGATGGCGCGGCGAGCCGCTTCGATCTGACGAGCGTTGATGCGCTCGGGTTCCATCGCCTTCAGGCCGAACTGGCCGAAGTTGAGGTCCGTGCCGCCCTTCGCGGTGCCGGAAATACGGCCCTTGAACTGCTTACGGAACTTGGTTTTCTTCGGTTGCAACATGGCAACAAACCTCTCCTGACCTCTCGGTTACGCCGCGTGCTCGCGACGGCCACCGGAGCGGCCTCCTTCGTCGTTCATCCGCTTGTCCTGGGCCATCGGATCGTGCTCAAGGATTTCGCCCTTGAAGATCCAGACCTTGATGCCGCAGGTGCCGTAGGTCGTGAAGGCCGTGGACGTGCCGTAATCCACATCCGCACGCAGGGTGTGCAGCGGAACGCGGCCCTCGCGGTACCATTCGAGGCGAGCGATTTCAGCGCCACCCAGACGGCCCGAGCAGTTGATACGGATGCCCTCGGCGCCCAGACGCATCGCCGACTGAACGGCGCGCTTCATGGCGCGGCGGAAAGCGACGCGGCGCTCGAGCTGCTGAGCGATCGAGTCGGCCACCAGCGTCGCGTCGACTTCCGGCTTGCGGACTTCGACGATGTTGATGGCGACGTCTGCGTCCGTCATCTTGGCGACGAGCTTGCGCAGCTTCTCGATGTCAGCACCTTTCTTGCCGATCACCACGCCCGGACGACCCGAGTGAATGGTGACGCGGCACTTCTTGTGCGGACGCTCGATGACGATCTTCGAGACGGCGGCCTGCTTCAGCTGCTTCATGAGAGCTTCGCGGATCGCCATGTCCTCGTGCATCAGCTTGGCGTACTCGCCCTTGCCGGCGAACCAGCGCGAGTCCCAGGTCCGGTTGATGCCGAGCCGAAGACCGATCGGGTTAACTTTCTGACCCATCTGGTTCTCCTTTATGCCTGTTCGGCAACTTCCCGAACCACGATCGTGAGGTTCGAGAACGGCTTCATGATACGAGCACCCCGGCCACGGGCCCGGGCGTGGAAGCGCTTCATGACGAGCGCCTTGCCGACGAAAGCCTGGCTGACGACGAGATCGTCCACATCGAGATTGTGGTTGTTCTCGGCGTTGGCAATGGCGCTCTCGAGGCACTTCTTCACGTCGCGAGCGATGCGCTTGCGGGAGAACTCGAGATCGGCGAGAGCCGCAGAAACCTTCTTGCCGCGGATAAGGGCCGCAACGAGATTGAGCTTCTGGGGGCTGACGCGCAGCATGCGAGCGACGGCTTGAGCCTCTGTGTCGCTCAGTGCGCGAGGAGTCGCGGCCTTACCCATCTTACTTCCTCTTCGCCTTCTTGTCCGCCGCGTGGCCGTGGAAGGTGCGGGTCGGCGAGAACTCGCCGAACTTGTGACCCACCATTTCCTCGTTCACGGAGACGGGAATGTGCTTCTGACCGTTGTAGACCCCGAAAGTGAGGCCCACGAACTGCGGGAGGATCGTGGAGCGGCGGCTCCAGATCTTGATAACCTCGTTGCGGCCCGAGGAACGGGCAGCCTCGGCCTTCTTGAGGAGGTAGCCGTCGACGAACGGACCCTTCCAAAGCGAACGTGCCATGACGTGCCTCTATCCTTACTTCTTCCGAGCGTGACGGCTCGACACGATGAACTTGTCGGTCCGCTTGTTCGAACGGGTTTTCTTTCCCTTGGTCGGTACGCCCCACGGGGACACCGGATGGCGACCACCGGAGGTACGGCCCTCACCACCACCGTGCGGGTGGTCGATCGGGTTCATGGCGACACCGCGGTTATGCGGGCGCTTGCCGAGCCAACGGTTACGACCAGCCTTACCGATCGAGGTGTTCATGTGGTCCGGGTTCGATACCGCACCAACGCTGGCGAAGCACAGGCCATGGACCAGACGCTGCTCGCCGGAGTTCAGGCGGATCGTCACGTAGCCCTGGTCACGACCCACGATCTGAGCGTAGGTGCCGGCGGAGCGGGCGAGTGCGCCGCCCTTGCCGATCTTCAGCTCGACATTGTGGATGATCGTTCCCACCGGCATGTTGCCGATCGGCATCGCGTTACCCGGCTTAATGTCGACCTGCTCGCCAGCCGACACCTGATCGCCGACAGCCAGACGCTGCGGGGCTAGGATGTAGGACTGCTCGCCGTCGGCGTAACCGATGAGCGCGATGAAGGCGGTGCGGTTGGGATCGTACTCGATCCGCTCCACGGTCGCCACATCGCCCAGACGGCTACGACGCTTGAAGTCGACCAGACGGAGGGTGCGCTTGTGACCACCGCCACGGAAGCGGACGGTCACGCGACCCAGGTTGTTACGGCCGCCGGAGGAGCTCTTGCCCTCCGTCAGCTTCTTGACCGGCTTGCCCTTGTAAAGCTCGCTGCGGTCGACGATCACCAGCTGGCGCAGGCCGGGGGTGATTGGTTTGAATGTTTTCAAAGCCATCGGATCACTCTCTCAACCGATCAGAGGCCCGTCGTGACGTCGATGGTCTGGCCCTCTGCGAGGGTTACGACCGCCTTCTTCACGTCCGACCGCTGGCCGCGGGTGCCGCGGAACATCTTCACTTTGCCCTTGGTGACAAGCGTGTTGACGCTCTTCACCTTGACATCGAACAGCTTCTCAACCGCTTCCTTGATCTGCGGCTTCGTCGCATCCAGCCGCACCTTGAAGACGACCTTGTTCTGTTCGGACAGGGTCGTGGCCTTCTCGGTGATGACCGGGCTTACGATCACATCGTAATGGCGCGGGTCCAGGCTCATTTGAAGCGCGCCTCCAGCGCATCGACAGCCGACTTCGTGAGAACGAGCTTCTCGCGACGCAGGATGTCATAGACGTTGATGCCCTGCACCGGCAGGACGTCGATGTTCGGGATGTTGCGAGCAGCCCGCTGGAAGTTCGTCTCGATCTCGGCGCCGCCGATGATCAGGGCGTTGCCGAGGCCGAGCTTGCCGAAGCGCTCGACGAGAGCCTTCGTCTTCGGCTCGGCGAGCTTCACGTCGTCGATCACGACGAGCGAAGCGCCCTTGGCCTTGGACGAGAGCGCATGCTTCAGAGCAAGAGCGCGAACCTTCTTGGGCAGGTCGTGAGCATGGCTGCGGACCTGCGGGCCGAAGGCACGACCGCCGCCCCGGAACTGGGGAGCGCTCGCGGCGCCGTGACGGGCGCTGCCGGTCCCCTTCTGCTTGTAGACCTTCTTCGTCGTCCGGTCGATGTCCGAACGATTCTTGACGGCGTGCGTGCCGGCCTGGCGCTTCGCGAGCTGCCAGCGGACGCAACGGGCGAGCAGATCGGCGCGCGGCTCAAGACCGAAAATGGCCTCGTTGAGATCCACGGAACCGGCCTTGGCGCCTTCGAGCGTGGTGACATCAAGTTTCATCACGCATTCTCCTCTTGGGCCTGCTCAGCCTGGGCGGCGGGCGCAGCCTCGTTGCCGGTGCGGAACGCGCCGGGCATCGGCACTTCCTTCGGCAGCTTGCGCTTCACCGCATCGCGGACGAAGATCCAGCCGCCGGCCACGCCGGGAACGGCGCCTTCGACGAGGATCAGACCGCGCTCGACGTCGGTCGACACGACACGCAGGTTCTGCGTGGTGACGCGCTCGACACCCAGGTGACCCGGCATCTTCTTGTTCTTGAACGTCTTGCCCGGATCCTGGCGGCCACCGGTCGAACCGATCGAGCGGTGGGAGACCGACACGCCGTGCGTGGCGCGCAGTCCGCCGAAGTTCCAGCGCTTCATGCCGCCGGCGAAGCCCTTACCGGTCGTGATGCCCGTGACATCCACGAACTGACCGGCAATGAAGTGATCAGCGGTGATCTCGGCGCCGACCGGGATGACAGCATCCTCGGAGACGCGGAACTCCGCGAGCTTGCGCTTCGGCTCGACCTGGGCAACGGCGAAACTTCCGCGCTCGGCCTTCGAAACGTTCTTCACCTTGGCCTTGCCGACGCCGACCTGCAGCGCGGTGTAGCCGTTCTTTTCCTTGGTCCGGTGGGCGACGACTTGGCAGCTGTCGACCTTCAGAACCGTGACCGGGACATGCTCGCCTGCATCCGTGAAGATGCGGGTCATCCCGACTTTCTGTGCAATGACGCCTGAGCGCATGTGCGTATCCTCTCGGCGTGTCTACCGAAGGCTCCAAGCCCGAGGCTTAGAGCTTGATTTCCACGTCCACACCAGCAGCGAGATCGAGCTTCATCAGAGCATCAACCGTCTGCGGGGTGGGGTCCACGATATCGAGAACACGCTTGTGAGTGCGCATCTCGAACTGCTCGCGCGACTTCTTGTCGATGTGCGGCGAGCGAAGCACCGTAAAGCGCTCGATGCGCGTCGGCAGCGGGATGGGTCCGCGCACCTGAGCGCCGGTCCGCTTCGCGGTCGACACGATTTCGCGTGTCGAAGCGTCGAGGATCCTGTGGTCGAACGCCTTAAGGCGAATACGAATGTTTTGACCGTTCATGGCTTATCCATTCAACAAGGGAAGCGACCGAGCCGAAACCCGGCCGCTGTCCTTTGATCCTCTCAAATTAATCCATCACGGCGGCGACGACGCCGGCGCCGACGGTACGGCCGCCTTCGCGGATGGCGAAGCGCAGCTTCTCTTCCATGGCGATCGGCGCAATCAGCTCGACTTCCATCGTGATGTTGTCGCCCGGCATCACCATCTCGGTGCCCTCAGGCAGCTTCACCACCCCGGTCACGTCCGTCGTGCGGAAGTAGAACTGCGGCCGGTAGTTGCCGAAGAACGGCGTGTGACGGCCACCCTCTTCCTTGGTCAGGATGTAGGCCTCGGCCTTGAACTTGGTGTGCGGCTTGATCGAGCCCGGCTTGCACAGCACCTGGCCGCGCTCCACGTCCTCGCGCTTCGTGCCGCGCAGCAGCACGCCCACGTTGTCGCCCGCCTGGCCCTGGTCGAGCAGCTTGCGGAACATCTCGACGCCGGTCACCGTGGTCTTCTGCGTGTCGCGCAGACCCACGATCTCCACTTCCTCGCCGACCTTCACGATGCCGCGCTCGACGCGACCCGTCACCACCGTGCCGCGGCCCGAGATCGAGAACACGTCCTCGATCGGCATCAGGAACGGCTGGTCGATCGGACGCTCCGGCTGCGGGATGTAGCGGTCGACCTCGGCCATCAGCTCGAGCACGCGCTCGCGACCGATCTCCGGCGACCGGTCCTCCAGCGCGCACAGCGCCGAGCCCTTCACGATCGGAATGTCGTCGCCCGGGAAGTCGTACTTCGACAAAAGCTCGCGCACCTCGAGCTCGACCAGATCGAGCAGCTCGGCGTCGTCGACCATGTCGACCTTGTTCATGAACACCACCAGGGCCGGCACGCCGACCTGACGCGCCAACAGGATGTGCTCGCGGGTCTGCGGCATCGGGCCGTCGGCCGACGACACCACCAGGATCGCGCCGTCCATCTGCGCCGCGCCGGTGATCATGTTCTTCACGTAGTCGGCGTGGCCGGGGCAGTCGACGTGGGCATAGTGCCGGTTCGTCGTCTCGTACTCCACGTGCGCGGTCGAGATCGTGATGCCGCGCGCCTTCTCTTCCGGCGCCTTGTCGATCTGGTCATAGGCCGTGAACGTCGCCCCGCCCGACTCCGCCAGAACCTTCGTGATCGCCGCCGTCAGAGACGTCTTGCCATGGTCCACGTGACCAATCGTCCCAATGTTGCAGTGCGGCTTTGTGCGCTCAAACTTTTCCTTCGCCATGTCCTTAGATCCTCGACACGCTTTGATACCTGAACGGCAAACTCGTGCCGCCCAATAGGGCTCTTTGCTCAGTTACGCAAGAGCCAGTTTCGATAGGCGGATAGATAATCTGTGATCATTGAATAACCAAGATCCGACCTTTCGAACGCCAGCGCGATACCGGTCGCCACGCCGCCGATCAGCGGTTTCGTTTCCAAGCGTCCTTCGTATCGCAAGATAAGCCGCCCCGTCGTCTTGTCGAGGATGTCGATATCGGCCTGGATCTTAGCCGTGTTGTCGACAAAGACCCGACGCGCCGCCGACGGGATATCGAACGTCTTCAGCCGGCCACGGCCGTGGCCGGCTGACGTCCGGCAAAGATCTGGGCGGTCAAGCCGGTGAATTCATCTTTCACCCTGGCCGTCAGCACCTGCTTGAAATGCACCGCCAACTGCGGAAAGTTCGCGGCAGGCTCAGCCCTGATCCGGTCGGCTATTGATGCATCGACGGCACCTGATTGAACAAAACGCCCCTCCTCCGTCGGCCACGACCGGATAGCCTCAGTCCCTTCCACAGCGACGTCGGCAATTCTGTACCGGCTAAGATCTTCGACACCCAGGTTATGCGGGGGAACGGAAAGACAGCCGCCCAAGAATGCGCACATAAACGCTACAACGATGCATCTCATGAACATTAAAAACCGCCGGTGCCGATAAAGATCTGTAGGGGAGACTTGTGGGATTAGAGAGGTGGAGCGGGTGAAGGGAATCGAACCCTCGTATTCAGCTTGGAAGGCTGCTGCTCTACCATTGAGCTACACCCGCATGCCATCTGATTGGGTGGTGGGGGAAGTAGGACTCGAACCTACGAAGGCATAGCCAGCGGATTTACAGTCCGCCCCCTTTGCCGCTCGGGACATTCCCCCAAAAGACCCAACCCGAACGCAAAACGCCGAGGCTGTTCTGCAGAGCGCCAGCCGTTGGCTAAGCGTTCCGTGGCGCTCTTATGGTGACCTGCATGGCCGGTGTCAACCTCAAAGCGCATTGAAATCGGATGGGTCGTGAATGGGCTCGCTCTGTGCTATGGCCCCTCCCGTCAGCACACGAGATCCAAAGAACATGAGCGACCGCCCCTTCCAGTCCCGCAAGCCCAGGTTTCAGCGCCCCCATGGGAAATCCGGCCGTCGCGATCCTCAGGCCAGACGGCCGAATTTCGAGATCGACACCACCATTCTCTATGGCTGGCATCCCGTTGTTGAGGCCATCCGGAACGGCAAAAGGACGATTCGCCGCCTCCTGGCCACGGAGAATTCTGCCAAACGGCTGAGCGAGGAGCTGGAAGCCCCCTTGCCTATCGAACCTGAGATCGTTCGCCCGGACGAGATCAGCCGCCTCCTGGAACCGGACGCCGTACACCAGGGACTTTACGTCGAGGCCGATCCGCTGCGCTCCCCATCCGTCGACACCTTAAGCGGCAAGCGTGTGGTCTTGGCCCTCGATCAGATCACCGATCCCCACAATGTCGGCGCCATCGTCCGTACAGCGGCCGCTTTCGACGTCGAGGCCATCATCACGACGGCCCGGCACAGCCCAGCCGCCACGGGCGTCCTCGCCAAATCGGCGTCCGGCGGCCTCGAACATGTGCCTTTCATGATCGTACGCAATCTCGGCGACACATTGACGGCGCTTGGAGAACGGGGTTTTCAACGAATCGGGCTCGATTCCTCCGGTGAGGCCAACCTGGACGAAGTCGAAATCAACCTGCCGGTCGTTCTCGTATTGGGATCGGAAGGCAAAGGGCTGCGTCAGAGGACGCGCGAATGCTGCGACGTGATCGGCCGGCTCGACATGCCTGGAGCCATCAAGAGTCTGAACGTCTCCAATGCCGCTGCGATATGCCTTTATGCTGTGGTTAAAGGAGCTTCTAGAAGCATTCGAAAGTAAACCGGTCGTTGCGGCTAAACATTTGCTGACGCTCGCTATTTTCTTTGGGCATGCGGCTTCTTAGACGGAAGTCGCAAATACCAATTGTGAATTGTGGAAAGAAAGGCCGGAGTTAGCCTCCCATTCGTTGGATTCTTGGCTGCCATGCGCAGTCACGATGCCGCGGCCCAGGCCTGCACCGCATGGCTTGCGGCTCAGAACCCGGATCACCGGGCAATGAATGGAAGGGAACCCTTATGGCAACAGCAGCAACCACGCCGCATTCGGCTGCCGCAGCGCGGCCGATGACGCGGGAGGAGAAGAAGGTCATTCTGGCCTCCTCTCTCGGTACCGTCTTCGAATGGTACGATTTCTATCTCTACGGCTCTCTCGCCACGATCATCGGCGCGCAGTTCTTCTCCGCCTTCGACGTGACGACCCGTAACGTCTTCGCGCTCCTGGCCTTCGCGGCGGGCTTCTTGGTCCGCCCCTTCGGCGCCATCTTCTTCGGCCGTATCGGCGATCTCGTCGGCCGGAAATACACCTTCCTCGTGACGATCCTGATCATGGGCTTCTCGACCTTCTTCGTGGGTCTTCTGCCCAGCTACAATCAGATCGGCTGGGTCGCGCCCGTGGTCCTGATTGCCTTGCGCATGCTTCAGGGCCTAGCGCTCGGCGGCGAGTACGGCGGCGCCGCGGTCTACGTGGCCGAGCACGCCCCTGTGGGCCGTCGCGGTTTCTACACCAGCTTCATCCAGACCACGGCTACAGTCGGTCTGCTGCTGTCTCTGGCTGTCATCCTTGTCCTCCGCACCTGGATGGGTGAGGCCGGATTCCAGACCGGTGAAGGCTGGCCGATTGCCGGCTGGCGCATTCCGTTCCTCCTCTCGGTGGTCCTGCTCGGCATCTCGGTCTGGATTCGTCTCCAGATGCAGGAATCCCCAGCCTTCAAGAAGATGAAGGAAGAGGGAACGCAGTCGAAGGCTCCGTTGAAGGAAGCGTTCGGACAATGGGCCAACGTGAAGATGGTGCTCATCGCCCTCATCGGTCTCGCCATCGGTCAGGCCGTGGTGTGGTACACGGGTCAGTTCTACGCCCTGTTCTTCCTCCAGAGCATCCTCAAGGTCGATCTGCTCACCTCGAACGTGCTGATCGCCTGGTCGCTCATCCTCGGTACGGGCGGCTTCATCGTGTTCGGCGCCCTGTCCGACAAGATCGGCCGCAAGCCGGTGATTCTCGGCGGCTGCCTGATCGCGGCGATCACCTACTTCCCGCTCTTTGGTGCTCTCACGAACGTCGCCAGCCCGAAGCTGGCCCAGGCGCTCGAGACCGGGAAGGTTCAGGTCGTGGCCGATCCCGCCACATGCGGCTCGGTGTTCGATCCGGTGGGCATCCGCACCTTCACGTCGCCTTGCGACGTGGCTCGCGTGTCTCTCGCCCGTGCCGCCATCAAGTACGAGCTCGTTCCGGCGGCGGCCGGCTCGCCCGTGAAGGTAACTTTCAACGGCAAGGAAGCCCCTCTTGCCCCTGCGATTCCGGCCAACATCACGGCATTCACGAATGCCGCGGCTGAAGCGGGCTATCCGAAGGCAGGCGACCCGAGCATCCTGAAGGTCGGCGGCTTCTTCGACGCCCTCGGCAACGCACAGGCTCTCAAGGCCATCGGCATCCTGACGATCTTCGTGATCTACGTGACGATGGTGTACGGCCCGATCGCGGCGGCTCTGGTGGAGTTCTTCCCCACCCGTATCCGCTATACCGCGATGTCCCTGCCCTACCACATCGCCAATGGCTGGTTCGGCGGTCTTCTGCCTCCGACGGCCTTCGCGATGGTGGCAGCCACCGGCGATATCTACTATGGCCTCTGGTATCCGATCGTGATCGCCCTGGTGACCTTCGTGGTCGGCCTCCTCTTCGTACCGGAGACCAAGGACCGGGATATCATGACCTTCGAGGGCGTCGGCGCGAAGCGCTAAGCTTTCAAACGGCTCCAACAGGAAAGCCCCGCCGTGAGGCGGGGCTTTTCATTTCGCTTCAGGTGAAGCTGAAGCTCAATAACAGGTCGTCACGCGGCGAACGATCCAACCTTCGCCTTCCACGAAGAGACGCTTGCGGGAGATGTCGCAAGACACGTCGTTTGCGGATTTCGTCTCGATCGAGGACGTAGTCTCGACGTCCTTTGCAACGACCGACGTCGCTGCCTCCGTGGCAGGCTTGGCTGCCACGCCATGCCCCATATGAGCGGCATCCGTGCGCTCGGCGGCGAAACCGAACCCCACAGCAATTGCCAGAACAGCGAGAACCTTGAAGCCACCGAGCAGCGAGATCTTTTTCCCAGCAGAAGCCCCTAAGGCCTTCATAACACCAACTCCTTGATCATGTTTTCCTGACAATTCCATATTCAGGAGTTGGTTTCGGCGTGCTGGGACACTTAATATTTACATTTGTGTGGAACTTGCGTCCCGCTTCGCGGACTGCTACCTGAGCACGCATGACGCCAGCCGGTGTAGCACAGCGGTAGTGCAGCGGTTTTGTAAACCGAAGGTCGGGAGTTCGATCCTCTCCACCGGCACCATTCATCCTCGGTGAAACAGGTCTCTTGCCTGTCTCTCGGAAAAACCGCGCTTTTAAGCAGGCTTACCACAGAGAGAATCCTGTATCTGTTCTCGCCAATAAGCGAAAATAGCACCCTTGCGCGGCCTAAATGGTCGGTCTTCTCTAGGCGGGGCAAAGCCATTTCCGTTCCATGAGATGGGAGTGAGGTGGAGACTTGTTTGCACATTTGTAGAGACTCGTGCGAACTCACGTGGGGCCAGGCTACCTTGGGGGTTCGAATCTACCCTCCGGCACTGGTTGTTGCTACTATATTTCAATTTCCGAACATTTGTGGATTTGGCTAAGACCTACCCTAACCGATACACTAGAGCGTCGGACCTATAAGTGGACGCACCGCCGGCGACTCTGAGATGGCCCAGGATCCCTGAGGTGCAGAATTCATTGGATCCGACTTCTCGTCCGATGCGCTAAGGTCTGTGGGGATTGAACGAAGCCGCTGACGCGGCATTTGGTGCCCGGGGATGCGGATGATGCTTCTGTTTTGAAGGATTGCGGCTGTTGAAGCGCAATTCCAGAACAGGAG